>JBBSFA010000011.1:0-12649 GCA_038239185.1 Elainellales cyanobacterium
AAATCTGTTTTGATTTCGGTTCATGATAGGTGCTGTCTTGAATCAACGTATCGATCTGCTCTGCGGTCAAACGACTCATCGCTTCTGGGGTTCGCGCTACTTCAAATAACTTCTGCGAAACAGGCAGACTCGTCTCATCGTAAGTGCGAATCGAAATGATGCAGGCAATCAACTGCTCGAACGGCGATCGATATCCCCGCTCTGCCAGCTCAAACATTGCCGCTTTCGGGAACGGTCGCACTGCTACTCGGAGTTGCTCGATCGCCCGATCGATATCAAAATCCATATCGCTACTTCTGATTTGCCGATCGCTTGCTTCAATCCTAATCCGCGACCTCAATCTGCGGCTCAGTCTCGGAGAATACCTTACACTGGCGATCGCTTCCCCTAAAATTCTTCATAGCTTAGTCACGGCATCGACAAAAGCTCTTAACATTGTTTAACGTTGTCTCTGCTAGGCTTGACCCGACTCTGCCAGCTTTGCGGCTGAGAACTTACTATCTAGCGCACCTGCCGTCTAACAGAAGGGCATACGTCTAATAAAAGGGCATACAATGTTTCACAATTGGCTGACTGACTCAACGCAGTGTCCATCGCACACCGCTAGCTCTTGGGCAGGCTTTACGGGATTCATCTCCCCTTGGATCGTGCAACCCTTGTTGGTGTTGCCGCTCATGGCTGTTTTGTTTGGGGCGATCGGATTAATTCCGCGTCGCCTTGGTCGTCGTTGGCTCAGACTCATGCTTTGTGTTTCGACTCTGGTTTATTTAATGGCGATGTTTCCGCCAACGATCGCATTTGCAGAAAAAGTACTGGCGAAACAAAACCCGCGCGATACAGGCACGATCGCGGATGCCGTCGTCATTTTAGGGCGAGGCAATACGCTCACGCCTTCGCGAGTTGAAGTGGCAGCTAAGCTTTGGGAAGAGCATCGCGCTCCCCTGATTTTTGCCAGCGGTATTGGGGATGCACCCAGAATCGTCCAGCGTCTTGAAGCCAAAGGCATTCCCACCCAATCCCTCGACGGCGAAAACTGCTCCCGCACCACTTACGAGAATGCCAAATTCACCGCCGAGATTTTGAAGCCTCAAGGCGTGAAGCGAATTTTATTGGTCACCGATACGCCGCATATGCTGCGATCGCGCCTCACCTTCCAAAAGTTCGGCTTCACCGTCATTCCAGCCGCCAGTTCCAACCCAGCCTTCTTAACAGAGAGCGACAAAGCCAGACTGGTACTCCGCGAATATGCCGGACTAGTCACCTACAGCCTGATGGGTCGGCTCTCTGCACCCCAAGCAACCCAGATCGGTCTTTCCCCCGGATCACAAAAACATCTATAACAAGATCCCCGTCCCCGTAGGGGCTTGGCATTCGGCAACAAACCTCTCGCCCGAACCGACAACCGATCGCCCGAATGCTAAGCCCTCACCCCCAGCGATCACAATCTAGCCAAAAGATCCATTTGGGTTGTCGTTATCGATATATCGCGATATGATTTTAACAGAATGATATATCGCGATATGTTCTTAAACTACTCAAAGGCTAAATAGGAGCCAACCCATGTTCAGACCCCATTTCAACTTTCGCGCTCCAGATTGGGCAGGCGAACCTTGTGACGATCGCCAACCCGATCCCTCCTTTGTCAACGAACGACCCAGACACGGGAAACATCCCGGTAGAGGCGGCGGCAGAGGCAGAGGCGGTGAACAACCCTGGGCAGAAGAACCCCGGACTCGTCGCGGCGACATCAAATTCATCCTGCTAGGGCTGCTCGCCGAGCGCCCCCGGCATGGCTACGAGCTAATCAAAGATCTAGAAGCCCGTCACGGCGGCTTTCGGCGGCTCAGTCCTGGCTCCGTCTATCCCACTCTGCAACTGCTAGAAGAAGGCGGCTACCTCACCAGCGAAACGATCGACGGCAAGAAGGTCTACACCGTCACCGAAAGCGGCACACAGCTTCTCAATCAGCGCCATCAGCAAACCGATCTGGGTAGTCCCGCCGAAGCATTCGGTGGATTTGCAGGTCAGCCGCCCGAATTGATCGAGCTACGGAAAACTCTAACCGAGCTAAACGGCGCAGTGGCACAGCTAGGGCGGAGCGGCAATGTAGAGCAGATTAGCCAGGTACGCGAGTTGCTAACCCAGGTGAAGCGCGAAATCTACCAACTTCTGGCGAGTCAATAGCTTTTCAGCAAGCCGCTAGCGACTGTAAAACTAGCGACTGTAAAACTAGCGACTGTAAAAGACCTCCTGCCAGTCGGCTTTGCCAAACTCCTGCTGAAACTCTTCGATGATCCAGGAAATATCCTTGCCTTGTCGCTGCGCGATCGCCGCCAAATAATCTCGGTAGGTATATTTATCTTGCAGGGTAGGTTCGTCACCAAAGATCGCCCCTCGGCTCCAATGGGCTTCCGGCATTCGATCGAACTTTTCGTAGACCAGCCGTTTCGCCCAAGTTGGAGCCGATCCTTCGCGGAAGGCTTTCTGGCGCTGCGATCGAAAAAACTCAATCATCGGCAAATCTTGCTGATGCTGACTCAACACTTCGATCAGATCATCCTGCCGCACCTGGATCTCACTTTCCCAAAGGTGACCGCAGCCCGGACACTCCATGATAAATCCCCAGACTAGGCGATCGCAGCAGGGACACTGTTTGGCAGAGACGACCGGATGCTCACCGGGTTCACGCTTGGTGGGCAAACGGTATTCTTTAATATCTTCGGGAAATCCCAGACGCTTCAAGTTGTTGGCTTGATCGAGCACAGTTCCACAGGTCTTTCCTGTAGCCGGAGAGATTCGCAACAGCCTGCCCACCTGCTGGTAATGCAATGCGCGTGACTGGGTGGGACGCAGCAGCAAGCCCACTTCGACGCTGGGTTCATCAAAGCCAATGCTAATCACATTACAGGAGGTCAACACCAACAGCTTGCCCGATCCCAGATCGCGGTAGAGCCGCTGCCGCTCTTTGATCGGGGTGCTGCCATCCACCACATCCGCCGTCACACCCGCCGCTCTAAAGGCTTCGGCAACGTGGCGCGCATGTTCGACATCCACACAAAAAGCGATCGTCCGTTTTCCTGGCGTGAGCCGCTGCCATTCTTCGACAATTCGCTGCACTAGTTCGGGGCGATCGCAAGCATTTTTCAAATCGCGTTCATCAAAGTCACCCGCCACCGTTCGGACTCCGGCAAGATCGATTTGCGTATCCTTGGGCATCCCGTAGTACTGCATCGGAGCCAGATAGCCCATCCGCTGAAGCTCAGAAGGAATCGGAGACGCAACTAGAGTATCCATATGATCGCCAAGCTGTTCTCGTCCCAATCGATAGGGCGTGGCGGTCATTGCCAGATGCACGGCGCGAGGATGTGTTTCGTAGATAATTTCTTGCCCAATTTGGCTAAAGACGGTTGTATGTCCTTCGTCAAACAGCACCACATGCGCCTTCCAACTGCGCCACCACGATCGCTGTGCCATGGTTTGAATGCTGGCAATCTGAATCGGCGCGGTTGGGTCTTCGCGCCATCCGGCTTTGATAAAGCCGCAGCGCAGACCGAAAGCCTGCATCTTTTCGTAGGTCTGCCCGACCAGCACATCCAGATGCACCAGAAACAATAGCCGACAGCCCCGCGACACGGCATCGGCGCAAATTTTGCCGCCAATCACCGTCTTTCCGGCTCCCGTTCCCGCCACGATCGCCACCCGCCGATGTCCTTCGCCCAGTTTGGTGTAGACATCTTTGACCAACTGGCTTTGGTAGGGGCGGAGCGTGGGCGGCTGCAAGGCTGGCGGCTGCAAGGCGATCGGAGACGGTTGTGATTGCATCGTTTGTACTAAGAGGCAGCACCAAATTCTACTGCATTTGTCCAGACGTGAAGCCTTGGGGATGTCGATCGAGCCACTGATCAATCTCGTTGCGTACCTGCATTGGAATTTCCCAAGGAAACAGGTGCGCCGTATCAGGATAGCAATGCACTTCGCAGTCGGGCAAATAGTGCGCCGTCTCCAGACTAGACTGCGCTGTAATGTGCCGATCCGCTGCGCCTGCCAGCAGCAGCGACGGACACTGGATCTGACTCAGATCCGCAAGGCGATCGTAGTTGCGGCGACGGATCTGAGCATTCCACAACGCCTGATTTGCCGCCGCGCTAGTGCCCAAATAGGCTGGAAACGCCTCATCTGCCAAATATTGGTAAGCCACAGCCGTATGCTGCTGAATCAGATAGCGGTAGAGCGATCGCTTGCCAAACGTTTCAATGTTCCAACGCCAGCCCGGATTCAGCTTGTTCAAAATCGAAGCCACGCCCGTATAGAAATTGTCCTGCCAGGAAATCGGCGGATGGCTGCCGCGCGGTTTGGCTGCTGTTGCCACCAGAATCAAACCGCTGACTCGCTCAGGAAATCTTAGCGCCAGCTCGATCGCTAGAATGCCGCCCAGCGACCAGCCCAAGATCAGGCAGCGATCGATCTTGAGCCGATCGAGCAATGCCTCTAGGTCGCTCAAATGATCCTCTAGCTCAAATTCTGCTTTGGTCTGACTTTTGCCATAGCCACGCAGATCGGGGGCGATCGTCTGGAAGCGATCGCTCAAGTGATCGGTGAACACACTCATGCACTGGGCAGAACCCGGATGACCGTGCAGACAAAGCACTGGATAGCCTTGTCCCCGAATTTGAGTGATGAGTGGAAAAGCGGTGGAGCGATCGAAACCTGAAGACATTGCAGAAAATAGCGAGAAACCCGATCTAACTTCACCTTAGCCGATCGAGGGTCAACCTGCGGCGAGCGCTGTACTGACCATGAACGTTGACCAGGTAGGGCATTACATAAGTTAGGGCGACAGAAATCCAGCGATCGCGAGTCATCTCTCCATGCAGCAAGGCAGCACCATGATTGATCAAGAAGAGCAAAGAGCCTACGAATATAGCCGTTCTGATCCCAGCAGGGATAAATTCTGGATCTATTAGGCTAGCAATGTATTGTTTAAGACTCTTCATAGCTTATAGAAACTCAAATAGTTTGGCAGGCTTCTATCTGAGAGTAAAGCAGAAGATAGGAACTCAGACTGGTACACAGCGTACAGATTAAGGCAACTCTTCTGGGTCAGGTGCGATCGCGGCAGGAGGCAAATAGTAGCTTGCCACCAGCGCAATCATCAGCCACCAGAGCGTATTGGCTTGCGGGCGATACCAAACCGTATCCACCATCGCATGACACAGCATTCCCGCCATCGTGGCGATCGCTGCCATCAGCCAAAAGCCTTCCCGGTTTACCAATCGCCGCAAGCGCTGGATCTGCACCCAGCCCTGATTAAACGTCACCAACAGCAGCCACAGGAAGCAAGCCACCCCGACGAATCCGGTTTCTACAGCAATTTCCAGCACCAGCGAATAGGCGCTCAAAGCCGTAAATCCAGCCCGCTGATAGCGCGGATAGACTTTATTGAAGGCATCATTACCGGGTCCAATCCCCAACACCGGGTAATCTTTGACCATTTCGATCACCGCCATCCAAACGTTGATCCGGAAGTTATTGCTGCTGTCATCGCGTCCGGCAAAGATGCTCATGACGCGATCGTGCAAGGGATCGATCGTCATCACCGCCAGTCCCAGGATGGCGATCGTGGAGCCTAAGACGATCGGCACAAGCCAAATCCGCCAGAAGCGCGGCAGATTGACGCTAGACCAGTGCAGCAGCAGCAGCAGTAACAGCAGCCCAGACACCACATAGCCAATCCAGCCGCCGCGACTAAAGGTCAGAATCAGGCAAGCCGAGTTGACGATCCACATCAAAAGTGCCAGCATACGAGGCAACCAGCGTCGCCAAGCGAGGCAAGCCGCCGCGCTGAAGACGCAGGCAGGGAGCAGATAGCCCGCTAGCAGATTTGGATTGCCCAAGAAACTATAGACCCTGGTCGTGCCGACTAGCGTTGACTGCTGATCGACCCAAGTCGCCAGAGCAGTGGCTCCAAAAAACCATTGCCGCAGTCCCACCACGCTGACTAGCAGCGCCGTCAACAGATAAACCAAGATTAAGAGAGAGCGAATCCGAGGCGATCGCAGCACCCGCGACAGCAGCGCAAACAACACCAAATACAAAGTCAACTTCGACCACCCCTCAACGGCAGCGGCACGCACGGGCGACAGGGCAGTCGCCACTGTTGCCACGCTCCAGTAGAGCAACACCAACAGATGAATCGGTGTGGCGATCGTCCCGACTTCTGCCTCATCCGATAGGGTCAGCAGCACCCAGAAAGCAGCACAAGCCGTTAGCAGCAGACCGATCATGCCATTCGGCACATACGGCGCAAGCCCATAGAGCAGCATCCCCAACAGAGCACTAATGATGTCTGACTGCTGCATCAGCCAACTGCCACGCCGCCAGTTGCGGAGTGGACCGATCAAATGGTGAAGGTAGCTAGAGCTGCCCCATTGCGGCAGAGATAAATTCATTAGCGTTAGATGCTGCCAAACAGAGTTCATACGTTTAGGAGGGCACTTAAGAAAATGGGCTAAGTAGAAAATGGGCTAAGTAGAAAATGGGCTAAGTAGAAAATGGGTTGAGTATTCCTACCGAGAATAGAGCAAAAATATTTTCCCTGACAACAAAAATTTCAGTAATTTCGCTCAGGCGATCGCTAAATCAACAGGAACTTAACCCTTAAATTAACTATTTTTATTCCGATTTTTATTTATATTAAAGTTTTGATAAAGTGACTACTTTTTTAACAGACTCTACGCTTTTTTTCCTGATCAACAATCACACTTCCTGTAATTGGAAATAGAAATGTTGTTTGGAATTTTTCTATGATCGTCAATATTGCAGCTATTTCTCAGAGTGTATTGCTGTGCAAAACGTTGAACAAAGGCGTGATTCAACTTGAGTTGTTTATCGGGCAGTTTTTCCATCGGGGCAGTGGGAGACGGAACGTTAAAGCCTTTGCATAAGAGGGTTTATAGGCTATATTGCGCTTTTGAAAATGCGATCGACTTTCAATCTTTCATTAGATTTAGTCAGGCATTCTAGAAGATTTACAGTCCCCATTTAAGCGTTTGTCTTAATTGAATTAGTGCAATTAATAGCATTCGTCAAGGAATTAATTAATCTTTGTAGTGCTGATCCGGAACAACTCAAATTAATTGCCTTCTGGTTTCTTGCTCGTTTCACTGAATCCAAATTGATGCCAGCGATGCCATATTAGAAAGTTGGCACGAGAGTTAGTAAAATAACTTTCAAAGGGTAATATTGAATGAGAAGCAGCAGCCTGCTAAACCGAGAAAAGACTTAATGTGAACTTAATGTGAAATGAGTGTCTTCAGACCTTAGTCTCTTCAATCAGTCTCGAAAATCATCCTTAAGTCTGATTGAAAGCTGATTCTTCGCCGAAGCTGCTTTCAGCGAGTAGTATAGATGAGCACTCTATGAGCGTTTTGCTGCTGATGTGCCATCTACAGCCAACCTAATCCCACATCCTTACAGCCAACGGCAATACTTTCCGGGTGATTTTATTGCTCAGGCTTGATCCAGGGGGAAAATTCAGAATAATCTAGGCTACGGGGTGTTCTGAACGAGAGATTTGTCTCAGATAATGAATTGTCTGTGCCACTGCGATCGAAGTGCTAGGCGATCGAAGGCATCAAAGTGCGTGAGTGATGCAGACCAGGCTCCCAAAGTCTCAGGCTCCCAAAGTCGAAGTGTTCCCAGAGTAGAGAGACAGTAGCAAGCGTTTTTGTTCAATCAAGCCACCCTAATCCTACAGACTGGAATGACTACCGATAGCGATCTGATCAAACTGTTAAGCCCAAGCGCGATGGATCAGATCATGCTCTATTTAGCGTTTAGCGCCATGCGAACCGGAGGGCATCGGCATGGTGCCTTTTTGGATGCAGCCGCCACTGCCGCCAAGTGCGCTATCTACATGACCTACCTGGAACAGGATCAAAACCTGCGAATGACTGGGCATTTGCATCACATTGAGCCGAAACGGGTCAAGGTGATTGTGGAAGAAGTGCGGCAAGCCATCACCGAAGGCAAGATCATGAAAATGCTCGGCTCTCAGGAGCCGCGCTATTTGATTCAGTTTCCCTATGTGTGGCTGGAGCAATTTCCCTGGAAACCGGGGCGATCGCGGATTCAAACCAACAATTTAACCATGGACGAAAAGCGGCAGATTGAAGAAAAACTGCCGCCCAATTTACCCGATGCCCAGTTGATCAACTCTTTTCAGTTGCTCGACATCGTTGAGTTTTTGCACGCCCGATCGCAGGAAGAACTCCCCTCCGATCGGCAGATGCCGCTAAGCGAGGCTTTAGCCGAACACATTAAGCGTCGTCTAATCTACTCTGGCACGGTGACGCGGATTGATTCGCCGTGGGGAATGCCCTTCTATGCCTTGACTCGCGCGTCTTATGCGCCTGCTGACGAAGAAGAACGCACCTACACGATGGTTGAAGACACCGCTCGGTTTTTCCGGATGATGAAAGACTGGGCAGAACGCAAGCCAAAAGTGGTGCGGATGCTGGAAGAACTAGACATTGCCTCCGATCGGGTAGACGAAGCTCTCACGGCACTGGATGAACTGCTGCGAAATTGGGCCGATCGCTACCACCAAGCGGGCGGGGAAGCGTTTGTGCTGCAAATGGTCACAGGGCCCCAAGAGGAGACAGAAGAGTAAGGAGACAGAAGCGCAGCTAGTACCACAGCCAGTCAGTTAAAAACTCATCCCATTGCGTGTTCACCAAGAAGCTATCTGAGCCGCTGGTGTAATCGGGCATGGGAGAAGTGCCGCGATTGGAGAAGTAGATTGATAAGCCAGTGCTTCTGCTGGGGATGGCAGAGTAGTTCTGTGCGATCGTGCTGCTGTAAGCCGTGAGGATAGACTGAGCCGCAGTTTGCAGGGCTGAGGAAACATCCAAACTGCTAACCAGTTTCGTGAACAGCTTGCCCACATCACAAAAGTCTACCGCAGCGGGGTCAGCAACGCCCTGGTCATCCTTGCCGAAGCTGCCAGAAAGAGAGTCGCGTACCTGATCCAGCACGTTTAGATCCCTAACGGAAGCGTTGCGGGCAGTGCTAGCAAATAGGTTCAGCGCGTTCGTGAGGCTGGCAGGATTGGAGCTGCGGAGAGCAGCCAAGTTGACCGTCGAAAAGGTTTCGTTGCCAGTCGAATAGGTTTGCCCATAGCTAGTGGCGATCGTAGAGCCAAACTGAGCGGGTGTCTGGAGCGGATTAGCCTCCAAATTTCGCAGCGTGTTGGTGTAATTCCAGCCAGTGCCGGGTTCCAGCTCTTGAGAGCCGACGAAAACCGCAGCGTTATTGCTAATTTGATAGGCGAATTCTGTGGTTGCCATCAGGCAAGCATCTGCGCCGACTAGCTCCACTTTGTTGCCTGTGCTGCTGAGGACGCTGCTGAGTTCGTTGCCACTGATCCCATCGTCTGTAATGTCGTCATAGGAAACATTCAGCCCGTCGCCGTGCCCCCACATTACCAGCGCGTAGTGCTTTGCTTTGTAGCTACCAGTCCCCCAATCCACGAAATTTTTGAGCGTGTTGGCGTTGCCCATGTTGACTTCGCCAATGCTGTTGCCCCAAAGCGCATTAGGCTTGTCACCTGCGCGAATGAGTCCCCGGCGAGTATCCGTCCAGTCCCCGAAGCTGGCATCTACGCCTAAAGTGCGATCGAACTGCACAACTACATTGACTCGGTGATTTGAGCCGACTTTTGCCATTTCCAGGAAGTCTTGGATGCCAAAGTCTTCTAGGTTGTTGCCTGCCATGTAGACCATCACAGTCCAGTCGGCAGGGCTAGCCGATTTTGTCCGCCGTTTAGCGCTGCGGATTTTGCTGCGATCGCCTGCGGGAGCCGCAGAGGCACGATGCCGTGATTGAGCAGAATTCAGCGGCGATCGACTATGAGCGGCTGGCTCAGAATCCAACTGCGACGATTGAAGCGATCGTTTTGCATACAGTTTGGTGTACGTCGAATGGGGATACATTGAGTGGAGTCCTCCAAAGGGCTACCAGATTTTCAGGAAGGAGGGCGTTACTCTAGCAAACGCAATCGGGTAAGTAATAGACAAGTAAAACAAAGGCAACACTAAGTTTGAGTCAACCGTTGAGCCAGTAAGGTATAACGCTGCTGATCTTTGATTTGACGCACTGCTAGGGCGATCGCTTTTTGGGGACCCACCAGAATGGCTAGCTTGCGGGCGCGAGTCAACCCTGTGTATAGCAAGTTGCGGCTCAACATCAAGTAGTGTTGCATGTAAAGTGGCAAAATCACAACCGGATATTCACTCCCTTGAGCCTTGTGCGTGGTGACGCTGAAGGCTAGCGCAATTTCGTTGAGGTCAGCAGAGTCATAAGAGACGGTTCGATCGCCAAACTGCACCTGCACGCTTTGATCCTCGGTGTCGATCGCACGAATCACGCCCAAATCGCCGTTGAAGACTTCGCGATCGTAGTCATTCACCTGCTGAATGATGCGATCGCCAACTCGCAGTATCATCCCGCCTCTAGTCAACTCGGCTTTGCTAGGCTGAGGCGGATTGATCAATTCCTGTAGCACCTTATTCAAGTTGCGGGTTCCGACCTCACCGCGCGTCATGGGACAGAGCACCTGCACATCCCGCGCTGGATCGAAGCCAAGCTGCGGAATCAGATTGCTGATCAGATCGCGAATTGCCTGAACGCCATGTTCCGGTTCGGGAGCCGCCAGCCACAGACAGTCGGACTGAGGCTGATTGGAGACGGTTTCCAGGCGAGGAAACTGCCCTTGATTAATGCGGTGGGCATTGCTGACAATTTGGCTGGCTTGCGCCTGTCGGAACACCTGCGTCAGCCGCACCGTGGGCACTTTGCCAGATGCCAGCAGATCGGCAAGCACATTCCCAGGCCCGACGCTGGGCAACTGATCGATATCTCCAACCAGCAGGAGTTGAGCATCCAGCGGCACGGCTTTCAGCAGCGAGTTTGCCAAAAACAAGTCCAGCATTGAGGCTTCATCGACAACGATCGCCTCTGCCAGAATCGGACTATCGCCATCGCGCTTGAACTTCATATTGGAAGGGTCAAATTCCAACAGGCGATGCACTGTTTTAGCGGGCTGCCCTGTCATTTCACTCAGCCGCTGAGCAGCGCGTCCGGTGGGGGAGGCAAGGGCGATCGCTTTGCCCATCGCTTTCCACAAAGCCACGATCGTCCGGGTGCAAAACGTTTTACCCGTACCAGGGCCACCCGTCAGCACTAATACCCGATGCTGGGCGGATAGTTCGACTGCCTGTCGCTGTTGCTCAGAGAGCTGCAATCCGGTTTTTTCGATGAAGCGATCGATCCAGCGCTGAACTCGCACTAAATCAACCTGCACGGGTTCGCTCAGCAAGTAGCGCAACCGCTCGGCAAGCTTGTATTCTGCGCCGTAGAAAGGTGGGCTGTAGCAAATGATCTGCTCTATGTCCTGATCTGCTGGGTTGAGTCCTGTCGTGGGATGCACCTGCATCACCAGTTCACCATCTTGTGCCATCTGCGTGGTGAGCGCCAAAATTTCTTCTGGATTGGGCTGATGATCCGCGATCGCCAATCGCTGCACCGTGCGATCGACCAATTCTGGCTGCGGCAAAAAGCAGTGCCCTTCTTCAGAAGCTTCCGTCAGCAGATGCAGAATGCCACAGCGATAGCGAAACTCTGAGCCGGGATGAATCCCCACGTTGCGAGCGATCGCGTCAGCCGTGACAAAGCCGATGCCGTAAACATCGATCGCAAGCTGGTAGGGATTGCGCGTCACAATGGCGATCGACTCGTCGCCATACTGTTTATAGATCTTGACGGCATAGGTCGTCGAGACGTTGTGGCTTTGCAGAAACAGCATCACCTCTTTGATCGCTTTCTGTGATGCCCAAGCGGTTTGAATCAGCTTGACCCGTTTCTGAGCGATCCCTGGCACCTCGCTCAGCCGCTCAATTTGGTTCTCAATAATGTCTAAAGTCTCTAGCCCAAAATGCGCCACGATCCGCTTGGCGGTGACGGTTCCGACTCCCTTGATTAAACCGCTGCCTAGATATTTTTCCAGCCCTGTTAAAGTGGCAGGTTTGGTTTCCCGATACTGCGTCACCTGGAACTGTGCGCCATATTTGGGATGATCTCGCCAGATGCCTTCTAGCTGTAAGGTCTGCCCCGCCTGGATATTGGCAAAGCTACCCACGATCGTAATCAACTCACTGGTGCGAGGAGCTTTTACCCGCGCTACGGTATAGCCCGATTGCTCTGAGTGATAAGTCAGTCGCTCAACCACGCCTTGCAGCGTTTCGGTGGGCGGCTGAGCGGAGGGGGGCGAACCGTAGGAAGGAGGGGAATCAGACACCAGTTGCAAAGGCGATCGAAATCAAGCGATCGAAGTCAAGAGCTATGAAGTCAAGAGCTATCTAGTACTAGTGTGCCAGTCCTGCCAAAGAATGGCACGTTTTGCTTTGAATTCAACATAGCCGATCCTGGAAATTTTTTGTCAGCGGCGATCGTCCAAAAATACCTGCTTTAAGTTCTGACGTTTCAATTGGTTTTTAGAAGTCGGGAAACTTTTGTAGATCACTTTTAGTCATAGCGATCGGTTGGTCTGTTTTATTCAATAAAAACAAAGCAGAAGGGATTTCCCTTCTGC
>JBBSFA010000012.1:0-12636 GCA_038239185.1 Elainellales cyanobacterium
CACTGCTAGTAAGCGGTTCTTTACCTGCAAATCTACGATGCGACGCACTTCCATTAGTGGCGTTGTTTCGGCTGTAAACGCATATTTGACGACGGCTCCCAAGGGAGAGCTAGTGGGTGAAATTTGAGGAATCTCTACCCCCGCAGGCAATAAGCTTTGTGCCTGCTGCAAGCGCTCTGTGACAAGTTGACGAGCACGATAGATATCGGTGTCCCAGCCAAATACGACTTTGACGACAGAGATTCCGACTGCCGACGAGGAACGCACGTTTTCCACTCCCGGAGTGCCGTTAATTGCACTCTCAATCGGTCGAGTCACTAGAGATTCAACCTCTTCAGGAGCCAAACCAGGAGCCTCGGTCTGGATTTCTACCTGGGGAGGGGCAAAGCTAGGAAACACATCCAGGGGCATCTGCGTGATCACGCGAAATCCCCAAAGGCTGAGCAGGATGGAGATGATCACCACCAGCCAGCGTTGGGCGATCGACCACTTAACGATTGAATTGAGCATAACTATTTCTCTTCGTGCGGATGATGAGGCAGAGTCTGGGAATCTGTTTCCGCTGACTTTGATACGGAAGGAAGCAGCGAACTGTGACTCATGCCTGCACCGTTGCTATGACCATTCGCAGCGTAAGCCGGAACTAATTCTTTCCGACTGCGCCGCCCTGCCCAAAAAGCACCCGCTCCAATTACCCCTGCCACTGCAACCATCGTCCACCAGGGCAACTGTCCGCCAGATGGAAGGATCTCTGCCTCCGCATGGGCTGCTTCTGGTTTGGCTTTACCGCCGCCTCGAAGCGATTGTGCGTAGAGTTGAGCTGCCCGTTGGGTGACAATCATATCGCCATCAAACAGACCGCTCTTGACCTCAACTACATCTCCGGCAGTTCTGCCTAACTCGATCTCTGCCGCTTGGTAGGCATCGCCGTTTTTGACGTATACTATTTGCTTGCCATTCACCTCAACCAACGCCGATCGGGGAATTGCCGTGCCTGCAACAGGGGTGCGAGCGGTCAACATTTCCAGTTCAGCAAACATGCCTGGCTTGAGTATGCCACTAGAGTTATCTAGCTCTGCTTTGACTGGAATAACGCGAGTTTCGCCTTCTACTACGGAGCCAATCACCGCCACCCGCCCACTGAAAGTTTGGTTGGGCAAGCTTGCCACCTTTACCCGCACCTGCTGTCCGTTAGACACCTGCTCCAGGTCTTTCTCGTAAATGTTTGCCGTTGCCAAGACCGTGCGACTATCCACGATCGTCATTAGAGCAGCACCCGCATCTTGAGCCGATTGACCCAGAGAGATTTCGCGATCGGCAACTATGCCTGAAATAGGCGCAACGATCGTGATTGTGCCATCCGCGTTAGGGGTTGCCCCCAATTGCTTGAGTCGGGTGCCGTAAGTGACGGTGCTAAGCTGAACACGAGACTGGACTGCTTCTAGTCCAGACTGTGCACGTTCGAGTTGCGCCCTAGATTCCAAGACTGGCAGGCGGCTTTGGGCTTCGGTTAATGCTTTCTGAGCTTCTGCAAGATGAGCTTGTGACTCTAGAAATTGTCGCTTGGGAATTGCCCCTTGCTGGGTTAAGTCCTTGTCGCGATCGTACTGTTCTTGCGCCACATTCACTTCAGTCTGGGCTTGCTGAATCGTGGTTGCCGCAATTTGCTGCTGTTGTTTGTGGGCTTGTTGTGCCAACCGCAGATCGGCTTGTGCAGCTTGCAGGTTGCCGGTCATTTCTGCCTGTTTGTCGAGTGCCTCTACTCTCAATCCTGCCAGTTCACCGCTGGTGATGATGGCGACTGGCTGACCAACTTTCACCCTATCTCCTGGCTCCACAAACAGCCGAACGACTGTTCCGCCTACCGGATTCGTGACTTCAACCTTGCGGCTAGGAGATGCCTCAATTTGTCCTGTTGCTTTGATGCTAAAGGCTAACGATCGGCGGCTAACGGATTCTATTTTGAGTCCAATCCGCTTAGCGGTTTCAGCATCTACCTGGATGGCATCCGTTGGCTGTGTCGCTGCTCCTCCACCCTGAAACTCATCTCCATGTCCGCCATGTGCCAAGACCACAGTTGGAGCGGCTAATAAAGTGATGCTCAGAGCAGCAACAGAAAATCGCTGAACGGCAGAGGAACGCGGAATAAGCGCTCGCTTTCTTGGTTGAGAGGATAAAGATTTGTCATTGATGGGTGATTTTGCGTGAAGCATAGGGAAGCGGGTTGAGTCTGTTAGAGCGTGTAAATTCAACGTAAACAGGTCGATCTGGCTTCTCATAGCGCCTTTGCATATGGGCTGGCTGTAAGCGCCTCAAGTGCCAATACAAAAGACTTGGAGACCCCTAGACCATCAAAATCTCATACAAAAGTGAAATCAAGATGAAATCACTCTTTACCGCAAGGAGACAATTTATTGGTACAAGTATCAGCAGATCGCAAACTATGATCTGACCACAGCCAGTTTTCAAAAACACTTATGACAGTCGCCAAAAACCCCTCACCCAGTCGAGTTGAAACAGGTCAAGGAGACATCCGCACGATCCAGTGGGGAAGAACTTGGGAGCAGTTTAGGCATCTGCAACAAGGCTTCGAGAACACCCGTGGGATCAGATTGTTTTATTACGATGGCACGATCGAGATTCTTATGTCGGGCGAAGCACATGAGCTGTTCAAAAGCATCATTGGCTTTCTGATTGAGACATTTTTGTTTAATCGGGTGATCGAGTTCAAACCCACAGGCTCAATGACGCAGGAAAAAGAAGGGATTGCTTCTGCTGAGGCTGATGAATCTTACGAAATTGAAGGCTTCAACCTGTCGATCGAAGTTAATTTCACCAGTGGCAATGTCTCAGAACTAGAGCGATATCAAGCCCTAGAAGTCAACGAAGTGTGGATCTGGGAAGATGGTGTCTTGGCTGTTTATCATCTGCGATCTGGCAGGCATGTAGAAGTAAGCCATAGTCTTATTCCTGCACTTTCCTCGATCGATCTCAAAGTGCTATCAGAGTGCATCTTGATTGGAGAAACTTCCAGAATCAAGGCTGCAAAAAAACTGTTGGAGTCTCACCCGATTGACTAATAGAGCTTTCAGTCTCCACAGAACGGCTGACTCCAGGCTGATAAATTGGGATTTCGACAATGAATTCTGCGCCTTCACCGGGATTAGAAATGCAGAACAGCCTCCCCTGATGTTTTTCGACAATTTGGTAGCTGATCGACAGTCCTAAGCCTGTGCCTTTGCCGATCGGCTTGGTCGTAAAAAAGGGATCGAACAAGCGTTTTTGAATCTCAGGTTCAATCCCTTGCCCATTATCTTTAATAGACACTCGAATCCAATCGGGGTTGAGAAAATGAGTCGCGATCGTAATCGTTTTGGCGGGTGAATCTCCGGTTGATGCAGAGGAATGCCAGCTTTCTAGCGAATCGATCGCATTGACCAACAGATTCATAAACACCTGATTGAGCTGTCCTGGAAAACAATCGACCAGCGGCAGTTCGCTGTAGCTGTAAACCACTTCAATTTCGTCTTGGGGCACAGCCGATTTGAGGCGATGCTGCAAAATCAGCATCGATTGATCAATTCCCTCACGGATATCTGCCTGTTTCACGCCACTTTGATCCAGACGAGAGAAGCTTCGCAGCGACAAGACAATTTCGCGGATGCGGGTTGCTCCAATGTCCAGCGAGGTCAGCAGCTTCGGCAAGTCTTCGATGATAAAGTCCAGATCTGCCTGATTAATTTGTTGCTGGAGTTCAGTGCTGACTTGGGGATGCTCTTGACCATAACGCTGAAGCAGATCGAGCAAGATTTGCACATAGCTTTTAATTGGCTCCAGATTGCCGTAGATAAAGCTAATCGGATTATTGATTTCGTGGGCAACGCCTGCTACAAGCTGCCCTAAGCTTGACATCTTTTCGCTCTGAATCAAATGGATCTGGGTTTGCTTCAAGTCGGCTAGCGTGTTGCTGAGCTGTTCGGCTTGCTGGCGCAGTTGGCTGAGCAACAGCGAGTGCTGGATCGCGACTCCCAACTGAGCCGCAATTTGTCCGGCAAACTCAATTTCTGAAGCTTGCCATAGGTGCGGCGCAGTGCAGTGATGAATACATAAAAAGCCCCAGAGTTTGTCGTCTGTGGCAAGCGGAATCGCCAGCACCGCTCTGACCTGAAGCTCTGCCAGCATGTTGACATAGCATTTGTTCAGTCCAGCGTTGGGGAGGTCATCGATCGCATGAACAGATCCACTCCAATACTTTTCCAGACGCTCAGAATTGACACAGCGATCGGCAATCTTGGAGTCCGCGATTTGCAAGATCCCCGGCAGGACATCTTCGGCAATCACTTCGCTGCCATGCGCTGGATCGGGATAAAAGCGAAAGATAACGACGCGATCGGCAAAGAGAGACTGCCGGATTTCTGCTACCGCCGATCGGAACATCTCATCTAGCTCTAGCGACTGGCGAATTTTGGCAATGATCCGCGCTGAAATCTGCTGTTGCTCAACCCTGGTTTGTAGCTCTGTGGTAGAGCGCTGTAGGTCTGTATTTGAGGTTTGCAGCTCGGCAGTGCGATCGTGCACCTGCTGCTCCAGATGCTCATTCATCGATTGAATCTGCTGATACAGACAAAACTGCTTCACCGCTGTGGCAAAGCGATCGCCTAATGCCTGCGCCAGCTTCAGATCAGTATCTGCCCAGCCAAATACTTGTTGACGCGATTCGCGCCATGCTTCAAAGGAATGACGCGGCATCAACTGGCGAACATCGGGGCTATGGTAACCTGCCCACATAATTTCAGTATCGACCGTTTTGCGAAAGATGGTGAGACAGCCCACGACTTCCTGCCCACAGCACAGCGGCAGAATCAGCAGGCTGCGAATTGGGGTGGATTGAAACGAATGTACTAGGGTGCGGAACAATGACTCTCGGTAAAGATCGTCGATCGCCCACAGCGCGGGTCGAACTTGAGTTTGGTGGGTGGGAGTCAGCGCATAGACAGATTGGAGCCACTGCACTGACGAGAGTTTTGCGGTTTCTGAAGTTTCTGAAGCAGTCGGTGTCGCTGGCGCTACGCTGGAGTGAAGGTACTTTTGCCACAGCAAATTTTCTTCGATCGGTCTGCCTTGCCCCTGATCCAATGGGTCTGGCTGTTCACCCCAGGTGTAGAGTTGGGCGCTTTGTGCCGCTTCAGCAGTCAGATATAGCCGTCCTCCAATGCCTTGAAAGATCTTCACCGTTTCCTCTAGTGCGGCTTGTGGCTCTACGATGGGCGCTCCGTGCAGCAGGGCAGTGACGCGATTAATGTGGGCTTCTTGCTGTGCTTGCTGCCGCATCTGATCCAGCAAAGTCGCTTGGGCGATCGCGATCGACACCTGATCCACAACCGATTGGATAAACTGCAACTCTTCTTCAGAAACCTGGCGCGGCTCTGAGTGATGTGACACCAGTAATCCCCAAAGCTGGTTCGGCTGCCGCAGCGAAGGCAGCGGCGACGGTTGCGCTTCCTGACTCTCTAGCACAATCGGCACGACCACAGAGGAAGCCACGCCCATTGCCGTCAGATACTCTGCATGGCAGGGATCAACCGGACGATAGCGAATATCTTCTGGCTGCAACAGGGTTCCAGTTTCGGGGCAATCTAACGGACTAATGCCGATCTGCTGATTGGCTAGATCAACGATCGATCGCTGCCGTGCCCGCACGAAAAGTTCTCGTGCATAGAGCGGAATATCATCGGCAGGGAAATATAGTCCCAGCAGGGAAGGGAGCCGATCGCCATCCTTGTCTGTCGCGATCGCCTCGGCAATCACTAGGCCGCTTTGATCGGGCAGAAATTGGTAGATTTTGACGCGATCGGTGCCCAAAAACGATTGCACTTCTGCCGCCGTTGCCGTCAGAATTTCCTCAAGCTCCAAAGATTGTCGAATCCGATGGGTAATCCGCCGCAGTAAGGCCTCTTGCAGAGAACACGATTGAGTTTGAAGCGATTTAGTCTGCATTAACGACCTCCGAAGCCTGCTGAGAAAATACGATACTCCGTTGATTGTGCCGAGATCTGGTAGGTTCAACCAGCAGTGGAACTACGGACAATTACTGAAAAACCCCGCTAATTTCCGCGATCTTACATGGCAGCTATAAATGAAAATCTATATTTATTTACATAAATTAAAAAAGAAGTCTTTTTTTGTAAAGAAAAACTTGTTGAATGTAACAATAAAAATCAGTGCTAATTCAGCGTTGCTTTCACCTTACGCGCCAGCGTAATCGCTCTTGCTGCCGTAAAACAGGTGAACGCCAGCCACAGCAATTGGCTACTGTGAAAATACCAAGCCACGATCGCCACGGGCAGAAACCCAACTGCCGCAGAAATCAGCGCAGCCTGTCGCAGAATTCGCCCTTGCGTCAGCCCCAAGAAATAGCCGTCTAGCATATAGGCGATCGAGCCAAAGCCCAAAATGGGGAAGAGCCAGGGCAAATAGAGTGGAATCTGGTTGAGAATATCGCTGTGATTCGTCAGCAGACCAATCAGCGGAGTGGGAAACAGGGTAAAGGCGATCGCAAACAGCAGACCCAACGCTAAGCTGGCTGACCCAGATATCCAGACTAGCCTCAGCAAACCCTTCGTAGTGCCCTGACCGTGAAACATGCCTGCAAAACTTTCGGTGGCAAACGCTAGTCCGTCAATAAAATAGGCTGCCAAGCCAATCACCTGGATCAGCACGGCATTGATCGACAGCAGCACCGTTCCCATTGCTGCACTCATATTCAGAAACACGGAAAAGGTAGTTACTAGCGCAAAGGTGCGGATCAAGATTTCGCCGTTAAGCAGAAAGGCATTTTTCAAAGCAGTCGGGTCAGATAGCTTGGGCAAGAGCGATCGCACTTCCTGCCAGCGCACCTGCCGCACCGTTAGCCCCAAGCCCACCAGCAGCATTAAATACTGGCTCAAAGCCGTTGCCAGACCCGCTCCTCGGCTCTCCCAGCCCAGCCGGACAATGAATTCGTAGTCCAAAATCATATTGCTGCCGTTGCTGACTATCGCCAGCAGCAGCACCGCCCTACTTTGCGCCTGCCCCAGAAACCAGCCAATCAGCACATAGTTAATCAGCGTTGCGGGTGCTGCCCAGATCAGCGTGTCAAAGAAAGCCCGCCCTGCCGCTTTCACCTCCGGGGTAGCGCTCAGCAGCGTAAACCCGATCGATCGCAGAGGCACTTGCAGCAGCAAAATCAGCAGCCCCAGCCCCAAAGCCAGCAGTCCGTGTCGCAGTCCAACCAGCAGCAGTCCCTCGCGATCGCCTCGCCCCACTGCCTGTGCCGTGCTGCCCGTTGTGCCCATCCGCAGGAAGCCAAACGTCCAATAGATGTAGTTAAACAACACGGTCGCCAAAGCCACGCCTGCCAGATAGCGAATATCCGTCAAATGCCCCAAAAAGGCAGTATCCATCAAACCTGCCAGCGGCACCATCAGGTTGGAGCAGACATTCACGATCGACAATTGAGCAAACTGGCGCAGAAAGGACGGTTGTCGCGAGGTAGAAAGCATAGTGAGATCGCGATCGGGGACTAATTTAATAATTAAACAACTATTTAATGACTTTGACCATCACCAAGCATCTTTAGGGGCGCACCATCATGTTTCTAGCGAGAGCGCAAGTGTAATGTCACAAGATTGAGCTGATTTCCGGATAGTCTCTTAGAATGGCAGCTTATTGGTTGACAGCTCTGCTTCGCGAAGTTGTTAGCCTATAACTGCATTTGACGATTTAATCGTTGATCCGAACCGCTGATATGAACCCTGATTCTTCAAGCTTTACCTTCTTTCCGCCTGCCGTTCCATCCCCTGACCTCCAAGAGGTGCCGCACGTTCGGTTGAAGGGGGAAGGCGGCAGACTCCTGTTAATGCTGCCTCCCGATGCCAACATTCCCGTTCCCTTGACTTGGGTAGAGCTACTGCATCAGCTCAAGCATCGGCTGATGGCGGGCGAACGCTTTTGGCAACCCCATACGCCTGTGCATTTGATTGCCCGCGATCGCCTGCTCGACGGTCGCCAACTGCAAGACATTACCGACATCCTGGCGACCGCCCAGCTTCAGCTCAAGCGGATTTATACCAGCCGCCGCCAAACGGCCGTGACTGCTGCGACGGCAGGCTTCTCCGTAGAGCAGCAAACGCTGAATACGCTGCTCAGCCAGTCCGAAGAAGGGCATGCCTTAGCCGAGCCGCTGTATGTGCAGACCACGCTGCGATCGGGGGTGGAAATCCGGCATCCCGGCAGCGTCATTGTGTTGGGCGATGTCAATCCCGGCAGCAGCATTGTGGCAGACGGCGATGTTTTGGTGTGGGGGGCACTGCGGGGGATTGCTCAAGCGGGAGCTGCGGGCAATACTCGCTGCGTGATTATGGCACTGCGGCTGGAGCCGACTCAGATTCGGATCGCCGATTTTGTGGCTCGTGCGCCAGAGGCTCTGGGGCCTTCTAGTCCAGAAATTGCCTACGTCGGCACAGACGGGGTGCGGATTACGAGAGCCGCTGATTTTTCGCGCGATCGGCAATAGCGGCTTTCATCAGCGAATTCTGCCAAGCGAATCCTGCCAAATTCCTGATGCCGAAAACAAATCTCTGTTAAAAACTTCACTTTTTTGATTCAAACTTTCAATCTCAAGCTATAGTTCTGTCCACTACTGAATCTGTCTGTCCATTACTGAATCGGTTTCTCAGTGCCTCATGAGTCGCATTATTGTTGTTACGTCTGGTAAAGGCGGCGTTGGTAAAACCACTTGTACCGCAAACCTTGGAATGGCGCTTGCTCAGCGCGGACACAAGGTCGCGGTAGTCGATGCTGATTTTGGCTTACGCAACCTGGATTTGTTATTGGGTTTGGAAAATAGGATTGTCTACACGGCGGTTGAAGTGTTGGCAGGGGAATGTCGATTGGAGCAAGCCTTGGTGCGCGATAAGCGTCAGCCAAATCTAGTGCTGCTGCCTGCGGCTCAGAACCGAACCAAGGATGCCGTTTCACCAGAGCAAATGAAACGGTTGGTGAATGCGCTGACGAAAGTGTTTGAGTTCATCTTGATCGACAGCCCGGCTGGGATTGAGATGGGCTTCCAGAACGCGATCGCTCCGGCGAACGAAGCGCTGGTCGTCACGACTCCCGAAATTTCTGCCGTGCGGGATGCCGATCGAATCGTCGGCTTGCTGGAAGCCAATGGGGTTCGCAAAATTCACCTGATCGTGAATCGGCTGAAACCCGCCATGGTGGCGCAAGATAAAATGATGTCAGTGAAGGATGTTCAGGAAATTCTGTCGATTCCTTTGATTGGTGTTATCCCAGACGATGAAAAGGTAATTGTTTCGACGAATAAAGGGGAACCTTTAGTTTTAGCACCGCAGGCATCCCAGCAGGGCTTAGCGGGGCAAGCCTTACAAAATATCGTGCGTCGGATTGAAGGGGAAACGGTTCCTTTTCTGGATCTGACACCGCCTGCGGATGACTTTTTTGCACGGCTGCGGCGGCTGTTTCGCCCCTCTGATGACTAAAATCTGCTGCATCCCTGTGGAGACGAGATGCCTCGCCTCTACAGTTTTCCTCATCCTTCCTGAATGCTTCGCGATGTCCACCCATGTTACAAGAACTGCTCGATCGCTTATTCTCTCGCGGTATCTCTCAGAAGACCAGCCGTGAAACCGTCAAACATCGCCTCAAAATTTTGCTCGCCCACGATCGCACGGATTTATCTCCTGCGGTCGTAGAAAAAATGCGGCAAGAGATTCTTGAGGTGCTTTCGCGCTATGTGGATATTGATGCGGACGGGTCTGAGTTTTCGCTCGAAAGCGATCAGCGCACCACCGTATTGATTGCCAATTTGCCGATTCGGAGCGTCAGATTAGCGGCTCTAATGGATCATCCCCCAACTGCGGGGACGCAACCCTCCACCGATTCGATCGCTTTTGCCAACGAAGCCACGCCCGCTAATCCTGCATTAGAGAAGCAGGTTAACAATCTGGCTGAAAACTCGATCGATCCGCCCTTAGATGTCAGGTCTGCTTCGGAGCAGCTCGGTGAACTTTCGCCAGACTCGCTGGATCTGTGGCTTAATACAATCGAGGCTCCGTCAAACACCGAAAAGCCGATCGAGAGATCTTCAGACCTGCCGTCAGACAATCGTCAACCTCCTTCGCAGTAGCAGCATGCAGAGACTTTGCTCAAACGTGCGCTCTGAAATTGCTGCGGGTTCCTGAATATCTTCACTTTCTCTGTCTGGGATTTTCTCTTTCAGCTAAGCGATCGCTCCGAACTGTGTCCCCAGAGTCGCTTTACAAAATGCTGCGGCAGCACAATATTTAACTTCTCGCAACCTTTTACATATCGCAACATTTTGTTAGATATCGCTAAGAATATAAACGGTGGTTATCGATAAGACAAGAAGATTCAAAGCTAGACTTATCACTATCCTGATATATTTTTGATTGAAGTCGATAAACAGGGTACGGTCTTAAGATAATCTAAAGATCGCGCATTGAAATTTTGCCCTGGCTCTTACGGACTAGATCGCTCATTTGATCGCTCAGATTTAATCGCTTGCCTACCTCGCTTGAGATGAATCACGCCAGATCCGATCGCCCGTAAGATACTATCGCCAGTACCAAGTTGCCGTCACAAGGCTGCTCTCGCCGACTTATCCGGTTTGGGAAGGGTTGGGGAAGAGTTGCTATGTTCGGATCTAGCTGATTCACAGGAAGGGAAACCATGTCTTATTCGCAAACCAAGACTCAGAGCAAATCTGGGTATCAGGCTGGGGTTAAAGATTACCGCCTGACTTACTACACGCCCGACTACACTCCTAAAGATACGGATATTTTGGCAGCCTTCCGGGTGACTCCCCAACCGGGCGTTCCCCCTGAAGAAGCAGGCGCAGCCGTTGCCGCTGAATCCTCGACCGGAACCTGGACAACCGTTTGGACGGACTTGCTGACGGATCTCGATCGCTACAAAGGTCGTTGCTACGACATCGAACCCGTTCCTGGTGAAGATAACCAGTTCATCTGCTTTATCGCCTATCCGCTGGATCTGTTCGAGGAAGGTTCGGTCACGAACATGCTGACCTCGATCGTCGGCAACGTGTTTGGTTTCAAAGCCCTGAAAGCGCTGCGTCTAGAAGACCTGCGGATTCCAGTGGCTTACCTGAAGACGTTCCAAGGTCCTCCTCACGGGATTCAGGTTGAGCGTGACTTGATCAACAAGTACGGTCGTCCGCTACTGGGCTGTACGATCAAGCCGAAGCTGGGTCTGTCTGCGAAGAACTACGGTCGTGCGGTCTATGAGTGTCTGCGCGGCGGTTTGGACTTCACCAAAGACGACGAAAACATCAACTCGCAGCCGTTCCAACGCTGGCGCGATCGCTTCACCTTCGTAGCTGATGCGATTCACAAGGCACAAGCTGAAACGGGCGAAGTCAAAGGCCACTACCTCAACTGTACGGCTGGGACCTGCGAAGAGATGATCAAGCGGGCTGAGTATGCGAAAGAACTCAAGATGCCGATCATCATGCATGACTTCTTGACCGCAGGCTTCACCGCCAACACCACGCTGTCACATTGGTGCCGCGATAACGGCGTGCTATTGCACATTCACCGCGCCATGCACGCAGTGATCGATCGCCAGAAGAACCACGGGATGCACTTCCGCGTGTTGGCAAAGTGTCTGCGGATGTCCGGCGGTGACCACATCCATACCGGAACGGTGGTCGGTAAGCTAGAAGGCGACAAAGCGGTGACGCTAGGATTCGTCGATCTGCTGCGCGAAAACTATGTTGAGCAAGATCGCTCCAAAGGCATCTACTTCACGCAAGACTGGGCATCCATGCCGGGCGTGATGGCAGTGGCATCGGGTGGTATTCACGTTTGGCACATGCCTGCACTCGTGGAAATCTTCGGAGATGACTCTGTGCTTCAGTTCGGCGGCGGTACGCTGGGTCACCCCTGGGGTAACGCACCGGGTGCAACTGCAAACCGCGTTGCGCTAGAAGCCTGCGTCCAAGCTCGGAACGAAGGTCGCGACCTGATGCGTGAAGGTGGAGACATCCTTCGCGAAGCTTGCCGCTGGTCGCCTGAGTTGGCAGTTGCCTGCGAACTGTGGAAGGAAATCAAGTTCGAGTTTGAAGCGCAAGACACGATCTAATTGCCGAGTTTTGGAGAGATTGAGTTCTGTATAGATAAATCTCTCCAAAATTCACCCCTTCCTATGGATCTGAAATGGATCTGAAGCAGATTGCCAAAGATACTTCTAAAACGCTGATTAGCTACCTGACGTATCAGGCTTTGCGGGTTGTGATGGCGCAGTTGGATGAAACTGAGCCGAAACGAGCTTACTGGCTGCGACAGTTCTCTGGACAAGTCAGCATCCAGGACGGTGAGGCGTATTTGCAGGCTCTCTTTCGGGAGGAGCAGCGTCTCGCGTTTCGGATCTTAACGGTGCGAGAACACATTGCCGAGCAGATTGCAGACTTTTTGCCGGAACTGGTTCGCACTGGCGTTCAACAGGCAAATTTGCAGCAGCGCACCCAGCAATTGGAGCGCATGACGCAGACTGATTCGCAGACTGATTTGGTTTCCGGAACGCATCCAGAGCAGGAGG
>JBBSFA010000013.1:0-12578 GCA_038239185.1 Elainellales cyanobacterium
ATCTGCCCCAGCGGGAAGTCCGGCAATCACAGGCTGTTGCAGCGACCACCAGGCGATCGCCCCACCCACCGCCAATCCGATCGCCGATCCGGCAGCGATCAGCACCACGGGTTTTTGTCGTCTTATTTTAAATAGTTTGTCAAATTGGTTCGCCACGGCTCAACGCTCCAGACCCAAACTTACATCGACTTTTTAGTCTCATAGACTATAGACGATCGATCGGGGTTTGGGTTCACCAGTTTTGGGTTCTCTCTATAAACCTCGTCAGTGCTGATTTACTTAGTGCTGATTTACAATGACAATCAAGCACCACAGCAGCTTTAGTGTCGCGCCATGACAACGGAACGATTGGTCAAAATTCCTCCCTTAGAGAGCGGTGATCGCCTCACCCGCGTCGAATTTGAGCGTCGCTATAGCGCCATGCCTACCCTGAAGAAAGCTGAATTGATCGAAGGAGTCGTTTACGTGGCATCCCCGTTACGTGCTCAAGCTCACGACAATCCCCATGCCCATATTATTTGCTGGCTGGCTACCTACGAAGCCTCTACTTCTGGTGTGAAGTGCTACGACAATCCTACTGTACGACTGGATGGAGATAACGAACCTCAACCTGATGCGGTGTTGCGGCTAACTCAGGGTGGGCGATCGGGGATCAGCGAAGATGACTACATTGAAGGTTCTCCCGAACTGATTGTGGAAGTCGCTGCCAGCAGTGCGTCCTATGACCTGCATGACAAACTTCGGGTGTATCGACGCAATGGGGTACAAGAGTACATTGTTTGGCGCACTTACAGCCAACAGCTTGATTGGTTTTACTTGGAATCTGGGGAGTATAAGTCTCTCGCTGCCGATTCATCGGGTGTGCTTTGCAGTCAGCAATTCCCTGGCTTATGGTTGGCAAGTGATGCCCTGTTGTCTAGTGATTTGAGCGAGGTACTTCGAGTTCTTCAGCAAGGAATCACCAGTGTAGAACACCAAGCGTCTGTGAATTCTAACGCCTCTTCAAGCGGCAACCTTTGAAGGTGTTTAAGGAGCGTGAATTTTGGCTCATTGGATATCCCCCAGTTTTTCCAGTACGCCTCACAAACTGCTGCCTCAAACGCTCACAGATAACCTCTCAAGGTCGGGTGCATTGGGGTTGTTATGCCGCACCGACTACCGATATGACCGCAACAGTTGTTGTGTCTACCTCATGGGATGAAAAGCCGACTTACGCCTCTGTAGCCATCAATATCAAGCACGATTTCAACCAAGCGAGTCGCACAACGCTCCCGATATTCGGGGTCATTCAACAAGCGATCGGCATTACCAATGGTAATTACGGGCAATGACGCAGGAGTAATTTCCTCCCGCGTCACCTGTTCCAGAGAGTCCTTGCCTTTCATACTCCGGTTGGCTGTCAACAAAATCATCTGGTTTGATTGAGCCAACTGCCAAACTACCCGATCATCACTATTAATTGGCAATCTCACCTCATCAAATGTGATAAATCGAATGAGAACCCAATCTAGCCAGCCGCCACTCAGGATACTGCCTGAGAGAAGCACAGCATGTCCTCTCAAATTATGGTCAACCAAAAAATTCACAACCGAGATTCAAACTTGGCTTTTGCAGCTTGAAGTTTTGCTCGAACAGCTTCTTGTCCAGGTTTCGGTGGTTGGGCTGCAAGTCGGGCGATCAGATCACAATTTTTTTCTTCGTAGTACTGCCGAAGCTCTTCAGCTTCTTTAAGGACGATCTGATACTCGGCTTCAACGGCAGCACGATTTGCCTCAATGTAAGCTAAAGCCGCGTTAATCTGTTCCTCTGTAAGCTCAAACAACCCCTGAATAAACTTAGGCGGGTATTGAGCCGTCACGTAGTCCATCACGTCATAGAGGGTGATGCGCGTTCCTGAGATCGTTAGTCCTCGCTCTGTACGAATAATAGCTGCTTGACCATTTGATGCCAGAGTCATACCAAATGTCCCTCTGAAACTAGCTCTATAGTACCAGACGAAAAAGCCAGGGTAGGTAATTAGTCGTCCCTGAAAAATTCTGAAGCCCAACTAGAACGGGCGTTAGAGCCTGAAAGGGGCATGGTAGAATTGCCAGAAATCTAGCAAACCCTGGCAAAAGCTGGTGAAATCGATGAGCCAAACCGACCCGAATCAGCCCCTCTCAGAAGATTTCACTTTTAGCTTGAATCTTTCGGTTTTGAATGCGATCATTCTCATTTGAAATGAGAACAACCACCCTTTTAGCTTGAATCTTTCGGTTTTGAATGCGATCGCTGCTGCTTGAAATGAGAATGATCCTACTTTGAGGTCGAATGTTTCTACTTTGAATGCGATCGTTTCAGTTTGAACTGAGAATGATCTCACTTTAGGCTCGGAGCTTTCTGTTTTGAGTGCGATCGCTGCCCTTATAACCTTGATGACTCACGAGCGATCAACAAAAAATTTAAAAAAGAACTTGACCCTATCGCTTCAAACCGCCTTTCCAAAGTAAAACTAAAGCAGATATTGTGCTAAATGCGGAGCTAGAGCGATACTGAGTGTAGCAATCACAGTAGCCTAGTAATTTTGCATAGGAATTCAGGGACATGGCAAAAGTAGCACTGCTAGTAGGAGTTGGTAACTACGATCGCCTGGAGGATCTGAAGCCGTTGGCGAGTGCTCTCAAAGATGTGGAGGCGATGCGGCGAATTTTGCAGAACTCAGAGATGGGCGAATTTGCTGAAGTGATGCCGCTGATTGATCCTGACCCGATGCAGTTCCAGGGAGCGATCGAATCGCTCTACCGCGATCGCGACAAAACCGATCTGCTGCTGCTGTTCTTTTCCGGGCATGGCATCAAAGATGAGCAGGGCAACTTGTATTTTGCGACTCGGGTCACGGAAAAAACACCCAGGGGCGAACTGATCCGCTCTTCTGCCGTTCCGGCTAGCTTTGTGCGGGAAATTATGGCGAACTGTAGATCGCGGCGGCAGGTGGTGATCCTGGACTGCTGCTTTAGCGGCGCGTTTGATTCAGCCTTCCAGTCTAAAGACGATGGCTCTGTGGATCTGCACAATCAGCTAGGGGCAGAAGGGCGGGTTGTGCTTGCCTCTTCTAGCTCTACCCAGTATTCGTTTGAGCAGCCGGGAGCAGACCTCTCAATCTACACGCAATATATTGTCGAGGGGATTGAAACCGGCGCGGCTGATTTAGATAGCGATGGCGAGGTTTCGGTGCGGGAGCTGCATGACTATGCGACACGCAAGGTGCGCGATGCAGCACCAAGCATGAATCCTAAAATCATTGTCTTGAAAGATCAAGGGTTCGATATCGTCGTTGCCAAAGCGCAAGTGACTGACCCAAAACTGAAGTATCGCAAAGGGGCAGAACGCTATTCGGTGCGGGGAACTATCTCGCCTGCCGGACGCAGCATATTAAACACCTTGCGCGATCGCGTGGGACTATCGAAAGCCGAAACCGACGCGATTGAAAATCAGGTACTGCAACCGTTTCGGCAGCGGCTAGAAAACCTACAGAAGTATCAAGAGGCTTTGGTTGCCGAGCTGGAACAAGAATATCCGCTCCGTTCTGACACCGTTCAAACCTTAAAGGAATTGCAGGACATTTTGGGGCTGAGGCAGGAAGATATTGCTCCAATCAAACAAAAAGCCTTTGAGCGGTATGCTCAACCGCCAACGCCTGAACCGCGAACGCCTAAACAACCAACGTCACAACCCAATCCGCCTAATGCGGCAGAGCAGTTGCGGCAATCTGTAGAGAACTTTAATCTACCTGAAACAGCCAAAGCCGTTGAGGCAAAAGAAGCATCAGCCAGCCGACCCAGACAGTCTCTCATATCCGAACGTCCTCAACCGCAAAACAATCCTCAACCGCTGCGAACCAGTTCAGGTCAAAGAACCACTCGATCGCCTATGTTGATTCTAGTAGGCGGTGCTGGCGCAATTCTAGTTGGGCTATCCATCTTCTCTTGGCAGCACCCCCAACCGCAGGCATCTCCCACGCCTAGCGAAAGTGCCTCTGCTTCAGCCTCCCAACTGAGTTCAGCAGATCTGTACAATCAGGCAATTGATAAAAGAAATAAGGGAGATAACTCAGGCGCGATCGCAGATTACACTCAAGCCATTCAGCTCGACAAAGACTGGGGTGCTGGCGATCTTACGAGCAACTACTACGGTTTTGCCAGTGCCTACTACAACCGGGGGCTAGCTCGCTCTGACTCAGGCGACAAGCAGGGGGCGATCGCAGACTATGACCAAGCCATCAAACTCAAGCCTGACTATGAATATGCCTACTACAACCGGGGGCGTGCGCGCTCTGCCTTAGGCGACAAGCAGGGGGCGATCGCAGACTATGACCAAGCCATCAAACTCAAGCCTGACGATGCTGAAGCTTACAACAGTCGAGGGATTGCGCGCTCTGACTCAGGCGACGAACAAGGGGCGATCGCAGATTATAACCAAGCCATCAAACTCAACTCTGACTATGCCAATGCCTACTACAATCGGGGGCTTGCCCACAGAAGTATGAAAGATTCACAGGGCGCAAAGCAAGATTTTCAGAAGGCGGCTGATCTTTATCAAAAGCAAGGGAAAACAAAGGACTATCAAGACGCGATCGATCAGCTTAAAAAGACTTCGTGAACCCCAATTAATCCAGCTCTCGCCGTCCCTCTAGCGCCCGTGCCAAAGTCACCTCATCGGCATACTCCAAGTCGCCGCCCATCGGCAACCCGAAAGCAATCCGCGTCACTTTGGTAAACGGCTTCAGCAGTTGCCCCACATACAGCGTGGTCGTTTCCCCTTCCACGCTGGGGCTGATTGCTACAATTACCTCTTTAATATTTTGCTGGCTCACCCGCCGGACTAGCGGCGTAATGTGCAACTGATCGGGTCCCATCCCATCCATTGGCGAAATCAGCCCGCCCAAAACATGATATTTACCCACATACTCACGGGTTCGCTCCAGCGCAATCACATCGCGCGAGTCTGCGACCACGCAGATTGTATTGGGATCGCGGCTGGGCGATCGGCAGATATCGCAGACTGGCTCCGCAGATAGGTGAAAGCAGACAGAGCAGAAGCCGACCTGCTGCTTGGCTTCAATTAACGCCTGAGCAAGGGCTTGAACATCAGATTCAGGGCGCTTAAGCAAATGCAGCGCAAGCCGCTGGGCAGTTTTAGGACCTACACCAGGCAATTTTTGAAGTTGCTCGATCAGCCGAGCTAAGGGGCGTGTGTAAACCGTCGGACTGCCTCCCAGTAATCCTTCCAGTCTTCCATCATAGCGTTCGATACTATGACTTGCCGGAAAAAGGACTCAGATCATTACAGAACTTGCTTGAGTTCTAAATTAAAGTAAAAGATGAATTGAAGTGAAAGCATGGATTATTCGATCGCCATCCAAACCCTGAAACAAGCCGATCCGATCTTGGCAGCGGTGATCGATCGCGTGGGCGACTATGCCTTAAAACAAGAGGCAAACAGCGGTAATTTACTGGATTCTCTGGCGCGTTCAATTATTTATCAACAGCTTTCCGGAAAGGCGGCAGGGACTATTCATCGCCGCTTCCTCCAGCTTTATCCAGAAGCTGCTGCGTTGACGACAGAAATGATTCTTGCAACCTCAGACGAACAGCTTCGGAGCGCCGGACTTTCTCGATCGAAAGCGTTGTACATCAAAGATTTGGCGCAGCGAATTCAAGCCGGACTGCCGACGATCGCAGAGCTAGAAGATCTAGACGATGAATCGATTATTCGGCTGCTGACGCAAGTTAAAGGCATCGGGCGCTGGACGGTGCAAATGCTGCTGATCTTTCGGATGCATCGCTGGGATGTTTTGCCCGTCGATGATTTGGGAGTGCGATCGGCAATTCGCCGCGTCTATCAGCTTGATGAGCTACCCGACAAAAAGACAGTGGAGCAACTCGGACAAGCCTGGAAACCCTATTGCACGATCGCGTCTTGGTATCTGTGGCGCAGTTTGGAGCTGATGTAGATCGCTGAAAGGTGAGGGCGTGACATTCAGTTGTGATGTTTTTGGTTAGACCGTCCGATGGTCTGCCGAATGTCGCGCCCCTACGGCGATCGGTTTTTGTGGGACGTTGAACCTGATCTCAAACCCGTCTATCTGCTGGGGCTGTAGACAGAGATTCTATTTCTTGGCTTGAAGCACTTGTGCAGCCGTTAGGTTCAGCGCTGGAAACCGAGCAGAGGCGATCGCCCTTACACCTCCAAACTCCTCAGCATCATAGAGTCCATCCACCAGCGTACAGACCGTCACTTTTTGCGCCAACGGATCAACAATCCAATATTCCGCAATATCTAAAACGGCGTACTCTGCCCGTTTGCTGCGGTAGTCCGTGTTGGCAGTCGAATTGCTCACCACTTCCACAACCAGCAGCGGCGGCGGCTCATTCAGTTCGATCACAGCTTCGCGGCTCCTCAATCCTTCCCACTGTTCCGCAGGCATCACCGTCACATCTGGAATTCGGGCAGTATCCCAGCGAGTGCCGCGAGGCGATCGCACCGCCACTGCTGATTGCAAAGCCACCCAGCCTAGATTGAGGTGATCGCTTTCTGCATCGAACTGGCGTTCCAGAAATTTGATGATTGCGCCATGTAGCCCCACGCCCAAACTCATCGGCACAAGTTCCCCATCGACCAATTCATAGCGAGTATCTGTGCCGTCATCATAAGCGAGGTAGTCTGCGAAGCTAAGTCGTTGCTGGGTTTGGGTCATAGGACAAGCTTAAGGCGATGTCGCGTATTTCACGAGTTGCGACAACCTTTGCCGCAGCGTTTCTAGCCCCAGTCGAGCACCCGCCGAAATAAACACCGCCTGCGGATACTCTTCCTGAGCAAAAGCCAGCGTGTCGCTGTCTACCTGATCGATTTTGTTAAAGGCAAGCAAAGCCGGACCCGGCGTAATCGGCATTTGTGCCAGGATTGCCATCACCGATCGAATCTGGCTTTGCCATGCCGGATGCGACAAATCGATCACATGCAGCAGCGCATCCGCTTCGGTGACTTCTTCCAGCGTGGCGCGAAACGCATCGACTAGCGAAGGCGGCAGATCGTGAATAAAGCCCACTGTATCCGTCAGGACGATCGACATGGGTTCCTGAGAGCGGTTGTCTGCGATCGTCAGCCGTCGCGTCGTTGGGTCGAGCGTGGCAAAGAGCTGGTCTGCCGTATAGAGTTCGGCGTTGGTCAAGGCATTCATCAGAGTCGATTTGCCCGCGTTCGTATAGCCCACGATCGCGATCGAAGGCACTTCCTGATGCTGGCGCTGCTGACGCATCCGCGATCGGTGTGCTTGAAGCTGCGTCACTTCCTGCTGAAGCCGCGTGATTCGCCGCTGAATTGCCCGACGCTCTGTTTCCAGCTTGGTTTCACCCGGACCTCTGGTTCCAATCCCACCGCCCAGCCGTGACATCGCCCGACCCCGACCCGTCAGGCGCGGCAGCATATACTCTAGCTGCGCCAATTCGACTTGCAGTTTCCCGGCTCCCGACTGCGCCCTTTGAGCAAAGATATCTAAAATCACTTCGGTGCGATCGACCACCCGAATTCCGACCTGCTGTTCCAGATTGCGGATTTGTGCCGGAGAAAGGTCGCGATCGAACACCACCAAATTTGCGCCTAAGGTCTGCGCCGTTAGGGCAATTTCTTGAACTTTACCTTCGCCCACTACGGTCTGCGGGTGCGGCTGTTGCCGACGCTGCCGCATCACCTGTAACACTTCGCCGCCCGCCGTTTCTACCAGTCGAGCTACTTCCGCCAAGCCGTTCTGGAAGCGCATCGGACTGGTGCGATCGGTCAGCAAGCCTACTAGGAGGACGCGATCGCGATCGACTCCGACCTGCTGCGCCACAAACTCGCGGCGAAATTCTGCTTCTAGCCCTTCGGTCAGATCCAGAAAATCTTGCTGGGTCAAGGCATCCAAGCTCAGCGGCGGCGAAACTGTCCAACTCGCTTCAGGATGTGGCACCAGATGCGCCAGATAAGTCTCTTTGATGTAGCCTGTTGCGCCACCGCCTCGCCGCTCAAAGCCGCCGCCCGACAGCGTTAGCACCGCTAGCGCGTCCAATCGCTGAAGCGCCATCGCGGTCAAAGCCGCATCATTTGGGGCTTCTGGCTTAAGCTGCGTTGCCACACAGCGAATGCCGCTGAGCCGCTCTGCACCGTAGCGAGGCAGTTCTAGCAGCGGAATCTGAGTTTGTCGCACCGAGCCGACCCCGACTCGCATCACCTGCCCCCGCCGATTGACATAGGCACAAATAGGTTGATCGATCTCGGTGCTAACCGCCGCCAACCGCTGAGCAAACTCTGGCGTGGTGATGCAATCGATCGGCAGTCGCTGATGATAGAGTCGCTGCAACTGCTTGAGCTGACTTGGTTTTAAGCCTTGGAGCTGTCCGTAAATGGTTTCGATAGCGATACTTAACCTATCCTGCGGTTATCCAGTCTAACTCTATCTATTTTACCGAAGCAAAGCGATCGCAGGGGGCAACCCTAGAGTTTCTTAATCATGCTGTCCGATCGCAGGTCATCCTCAAGATGGAAAAGCCAGCGCTTCTGTTGACTTTTATAAACATTAATCTAAAATAGTAAGCATACGAAGTAAATTGAACTTTTACAAAACGTTCGATAAATTCTATGCTTCTTCAATCCCAAACCAACCAAACCAGCCAGTCCCCAGAGACTCAACAATACCACTCGATTAAAGCGCCTCACGGACTGGGCTATCGACTCAAGCTACTGTCTCAATTGCTATCCAGGCAGTTTCAGGAACGAATCGAGCCGTATGGACTGACTCCGTTTCATTGGGTGGTGTTGTGCTGCCTTTGGGAACAGGATGGATTGGCGACCTGCCAGTTGGGCGAGCGGCTCCGCCAAGTCGGCGGAACTCTGACCGGAGTGCTCGATCGCATGGAGGAACGCAAGCTGGTTCGACGCGAGCGCGACCCCCAAGATCGACGCATCTGGCGGATTTGGCTCAGCGAAGAGGGACGCAATCTAGAGCAGGTTTTGCCTCCTCTGGCGATGGAAGTTTACGAGATGGCAGTTCAGGGGCGATCGGAAGCCGAACGACGATTGCTCTCAGAATGGGTTGATCAGATGATCCTTAACGTTTCCTAGCTAGAGCGATCGCGACAGCTTAAAGGCAAGCGACTTCACAGGCTATAGCCTTTCGCAAATGCTACGTGCTCTAAATAAAAGCAGTCGTAATGAATTTCTGAAGAATCTAACTTTAATCAAGGACGAAATGATGGACAGCCCTAACAAAGAACAAAACAGCTACAGCAGTCCCCAGAGTAATGATTTGCAGAACTCGAATGGACGCAAGAGAACTAGCACACTGGTCTTGGAGCCAGCCCCGATCGAAACGCTGAATGAAGCCTCGCCAGCAGAAGCAAAATCAGATGTGCAGCAACCGGACGTTGAAGTGACACAGACTGCATTTGTCGAGCCGCCGATCGCCCCGGTTGCCAAGAAAAAACCGGGTCGCAAAATTATCCTGGCAACTGCTCTGGGAATTGGCGCAGTCGTCGCAGGTACATTCGGCTACCACTGGTGGCAGTTCGCCTCAACCCATGAAGAAACTGACAATGCCGCTGTTACAGGGCATGTCTATCAGGTCAGCAGTCGGGTGTCGGGTCGAGTACGGACAGTGCCAGTCGATGACAACCAGGTTGTGAAAGCCGGACAGCTCCTTGTCCAGATTGATCCGAAAGACTATCAGGTGAAAGTTCAGCAGGCACAAGCCGCGATCGCCGTTGCCCAAAAGCAAGCCGAAGCCGCCCAAGGCAACATCTCTTTGGCAGGAGCCAACACGCAGGCACAGACCGCAGAGGCACAAGGCAATGTCAGCGGCGCGATCGCCTCGATCTCAACCGCTCAAGCCGCTGTAACCGAAGCGCAAGCGGGCGTTCCAGCCGCGCAAGCCGATCTGGCTCAAGCCAACGCCAACTTGCAGAAACTCCAGGCAGATTACAACCGCTATAGCGCGCTGTACCAAGAAGGCGCGATCGCCAAACAGCAGCTCGACTCTGCTAAAGCTGCCTACGATGTGGCAGTGGCTCAGCGCAACTCGGCTCAGCAAGGGATTAACCAAGCCCAAGCGAAGCTGACTCAGGCGCAAGAAGGCGTTAGTAACGCGCAAGCCCAGCTCGCAGCCAGCAAAGGCGGTTTGCAGAAAGCACAGGCAGGTGGGGTGCAGACGGAAGTCAACCGCAGCCAGTATGCCGCAGCCAATGCGGCGATTGGTCAAGCGCAAGCCAACTTGGCAGAAGCGCAGTTGCAACTGTCTTACACCAACGTTACTGCTCCAGAGGGAGGACGCATCGGTCGCAAAACGGTAGAAGTGGGCAATCAGGTGCAGGTGGGTCAACCGCTGATGGCAGTGGTGGGCAACGATCTGTGGGTGACTGCCAACTTTAAAGAGACGCAGGTTCACCGGATGCACCCCGACGAGCGAGTCGAGGTTGAGCTAGATGCCTTCCCAGGACACAAGTTCGAGGGTCGAGTCAATAGCCTATCTCCGGCTTCGGGATCGCAGTTTGCCCTGTTGCCGCCAGACAACGCCACAGGCAACTTTACGAAAGTGGTGCAGCGGATTCCTGTCAAAGTCGCGCTCGATCCAAACAGCGTCAAAGGCTATGAGTCGCAAATTACCCCCGGTATGTCAGCGATCGTCACCGTCGAAGTGAAATAGTTCAACCAGCAACATTAGACCCGCGAAAGAAAGTTAGACCAGCTATGCAACTCAGAGCAGCTCAGACCGGATGGCTCAAGTGGGCGATCGCCATCACCGTTTCTTTAGGAGCCATCCTAGAAGTAATCGATACCAGCATTGTGAACGTGGCTCTGACCGAGATGCAGGCAAGTTTGGGCGCAACGGTGAGCGAGATCGGCTGGGTTATAACGGGTTACGGCATTGCCAACGTCATCATGATTCCGCTGACCGCTTGGCTCAGCGATACGTTTGGACGAAAACGCTATTTCATCTTTTCGCTGATTGGCTTTACTGCCGCTTCCATCCTGTGCGGATTCGCGATCAATCTACCGATGCTGATTGCCTCGCGGATTTTGCAGGGGTTGTGCGGCGGCGGACTGCTAGCAAAAGCGCAATCAATTCTGTTTGAAACCTTCCCGCCTGCGGAACAAGGATTAGCCCAAGCAGTCTTTGGAGTCGGCGTGATTGCAGGGCCGGCGATCGGTCCCACCCTAGGCGGTTACCTCACCGACACGCTGGGCTGGCGCTGGATTTTCTTTATTAATCTGCCGTTTGGCATCCTGGCTGTGGTCTTGGGACTGATGTTCCTGCCCAAAGATGTGGCGCACGGGGCTGAGCGATCGCGCCAATTGCAGCGGGTTGACTGGGCGGGAATCGGGCTATTAATCGTAGCAGTTGGCAGCCTGCAAACTTTTCTAGAAGAAGGTGAATCAGATAGCTGGTTTGAGTCGCCGTTCATTACAACGCTTGCCTTCTCAGCCGTGATCGGATTAGGGCTGTTCATCTGGCGTGAACTGCGAACTAAACAGCCCGCAGTTGATTTACGAGTGTTGCGGCATCGATCGCTGGCAGCGGGCAGCGTTTACTCAGCGGTGCTGGGAATGGGACTTTACGGGGCGCTGTTTGCCGTCCCGATTTTTGCCCAAAGCGTTCTGCACTATACGGCGATGCAAACTGGATTGCTGCTGCTTCCCGGCGCTTTAGCCTCTGCGGTGACGATGGTGGCAATGGGCAAGCTTACCAGCAAAGTCGATGTGCGGCTGCTGATTGCAGCAGGCGGCGTGGTGACTAGTATGGTGATGTTTCGCTTGGCAACGATTAACCCTGATACGGGTGAAAGCGCCTTGTTTTATCCCTTGCTTTGGCGAGGCATAGGCATGGTCATGATGTTTCTGCCCCTGAGTTTGGCGACATTGGGTTCATTGCCCAAGGTAGATATTCCATCCGGCTCTGGGTTCTACAATCTGACCCGCCAGCTCGGCGGCAGTATTGGCATTGCGGTTCTGACGACTCTGCTCGATCGCCGGGAAGCCTTCCACCGTGCCGTCCTTTCAGAAAATCTCACGGTTTATAATCCTGCTACGACCGATCGCCTCAACTCGCTGGCTAGCGGGCTACAGGGTCAGGGCGTTGATCCCTCCACTGCCCAAAGCCAAGCGTTGAACATTCTGAACCAAACGCTGGACTTGCAGGCAGCCTTGCTGTCATTTGAAGATATCTTTTGGGTAGTGGGCGCTGCCTTTCTGGTGACTCTGCCTCTACTGCTGTTTTTGGGCAAAGGCGCTGGAGGAGCGGACGCAGCAGGAGTTCACTAGCTCAACGCTTTTGATTCTCATTTCAGGAATTTTCCTATGGCTAACCTCAGCCCAGTCAAATCTGATTCACCGCCTCCTGGTTCACCTCCTCAGAGCGATCGCGTCTCGCTCAAAACCTGGATCGGCATCATGGGCACGATGCTCGGCGCGTTCATGGCAGTTCTAGATATTCAAATCACCAACTCGTCGCTACAAGATATTCAGGCGGCACTGGGCGCGACTTTGGAGGAAGGCTCCTGGATTTCAAC
>JBBSFA010000014.1:0-12553 GCA_038239185.1 Elainellales cyanobacterium
AACGCGCTGCGGATCAGTCGTAGCCAGCACAAAGACGACGCGATCGGGCGGTTCTTCCAGCGTTTTAAGTAGGGCATTAAAGGCAGCGCTGCTGAGCATGTGACACTCATCAATCACGTATACCTTGTAGCGACACTGCACCGGGGCAAACTGCGATCGCTCGATCAGCTCCCGAATGTTGTCTACCCCAGTATTGCTAGCCGCGTCAATTTCAATCACATCCAGGGCTGCTCCCTTGGCGATCGATCGGCACACCTCACATACACCGCAAGGTTGCTCTGTCGGTACAGGTGAGTTGAGGCAGTTCAGCGACTTTGCTAAAATCCGAGCGCTAGAAGTTTTGCCAGTCCCTCTGGCTCCGGTAAACAGGTACGCAGGCGCAATCCGCTGCTGGCGCAGAGCGCTAGTTAACGTTGTGGCGATCGCCTCTTGCCCCACCAATTCAGCAAAGGTTTGAGGGCGATATTTGTGATGGAGCGGTTCATAAGCCATGGGAGGGATCAAGAAAGTGGACGGGCAGGCTGGTGGCGATATCTTTGTACCAGTTAGTATTACCGCAAATTTCAAACTTTAGGCGCACTTTGATCAAACAAGCTGATCAACAAGAATCAAGACGCTCAATGTATCCGATCGCCGCAAATCTGCTACCTTAAGTAGGTTATAGAGGAATTAGCTTTTAAAAGCCGCAGGGTCAAGCCGCAGCGACCCCTAGTTATAGCAGATCGCCTCAACCGATCGGTTGCCAAAAAACCGATCCGTAGGCAATCAGGCTAAGCGGCTGAAAGGAGAGATGTTATGGCACTGATTGTTCAAAAGTATGGTGGTACGTCGGTTGGGTCAGTTGAGCGGATTCAAGCAGTCGCGCAGCGCGTCACGCGCACCGTTAAAGCAGGTCATTCGGTCGTGGTTGTCGTTTCGGCAATGGGCAAAACAACCGATGGGCTGGTCAAACTAGCGCAGCAGATTGCATCTACCCCAAACCGTCGGGAGATGGACATGCTGCTCTCTACTGGAGAACAGGTATCGATCGCACTCTTGAGCATGGCGCTACAAGAAATGGGGCAACCTGCCATTTCTCTAACGGGAGCGCAGGTCGGAATTGTGACGGAGGCAGAGCACACTCGCGCTCGCATTCTCAGCATCGCCACCGAGCGGGTGGAACGGCATTTGCAGGCGGGTCGCGTTGTCGTCGTGGCGGGATTCCAGGGCATCAGCAGCTCTGTAGACTTAGAAATTACAACCCTGGGACGGGGCGGCTCTGATACCTCGGCGGTGGCGATCGCCGCTGCCCTCAAAGCCGATGCCTGCGAAATCTACACGGATGTGCCTGGGATTCTCACAACCGATCCCCGGCTAGTGCCAGATGCCCAACTGATGGCAGAAATCACCTCGGATGAAATGCTGGAGCTTGCCAGCCTGGGGGCAAAAGTGCTGCATCCGCGCGCGGTAGAGATTGCCCGCAACTATGGCGTGATGCTGATCGTTCGCTCTAGCTGGACAGATGAACCAGGGACAAAAGTTATGTCGCCTGTGCCGCAGCCTCGCCCGCTTGAAGGGTTAGAAATCACGCATCCCGTGGATGCAGTAGAGTTTGATACCGATCAAGCTAAAATTGCCATGCTGCGAGTGCCCGATCGCCCCGGAGTAGCGGCACGGCTGTTTGGTGAAATTGCTCGTCAAAATTTAGATGTTGATCTGATTATCCAGTCGATTCACGAAGGCAACACGAACGATATTGCCTTCACCGTGACGAAACACTCCTTGAATCGCGCCGAAGCCGTAGCAGCCGCGATCGCTCCCGCCTTGCGAAATGCGATCGATCCAACCCTAGGCGAAGCTGAAGTGTTAGTAGAGCGGCGAATGGCGAAGGTTAGCTTGGCGGGAGCCGGAATGATTGGGCGACCGGGCGTAGCGGCTGAAATGTTCTCTACTTTGGCAGCGGCAAAGATCAACATCCAGATGATTTCTACCTCTGAGGTGAAGATTAGCTGTGCGGTAGCGGCAGAAGATTGCGATCGCGCAGTGGCAGCACTCTGTCAGGCTTTTCAGGTGACAAGTTCTCCCATCAGTCAGTCAGATCGAGGACGGCTAGAGCGGCAAACGCGATCGGATATCCCACCTGTTCGCGGCGCAGCGCTCGATCTGAAGCAAGCCCGTTTAGCCATCCGGCATGTACCCGATCGCCCCGGTATGGCGGCTCAAATCTTCCGGCTGCTGGCAGACAAAAACATCAGCGTCGATATGATCATCCAGTCCCAGCGCTGCCGCTTGATTGATGGGGTCGCCACTCGCGACATTGCCTTCACAGTTCCCCAAGTCGATGCAGATGAAGCGCGTCATGTCCTGCATCAGGCAACGCCAGAGTTAGGCTGCGGCGAAATTGTGGTCGATCGGGCGATCGCTAAGGTCAGCATCGTAGGCACAGGGATGGTCGGACAACCCGGCATTGCTGCCCGGATGTTTGAAGCCCTAGCGACAGAGCGGATCAACATTCAAATGATTGCCACTTCAGAAATCAAGATTAGCTGTGTGGTCAGCGATGAGGATGGCGTTCGGGCACTGCAAGCCGTTCACACCGCATTTGGATTATCCGGAACCGAACGTATTGTCATTCCGGCTTAGCGTGATTCTTGACAGCCAAAGACCGTAGCTCACAGATTTTGCAAGCTACGGTCTTTGGCTGAGGTTAGATTAGCCTCGAATTAACCGAACAAAACCGGATTGGGCTGTAGCTCTCCGAACAGGTGCAGATTATCTGAGTCAAAACTGTCTGTACACTCAGGCAGATCCAGAATTCGGCGCGATCGCACAGGCTGTACGGTTTCGCCCGTCGCTTTGGCAATGCTGGCTCTCAACGCTTCACCCAGAACTTGAGCCGAAGGATCTTGCAGCATCCCCAAGTGAGTCCCTGGGACTTCATGGATCTCCAGTCCCCCGGCTGCTAAATCTCGCCAGCCCAGCTCTGGATCAAGCATTGCACTGACCCCAACATTCTGATCCATCGCTTTGAACAAGGTGATATGACCCGGATAGACTTGAGGCAGATAGCCACAGGTCGATTGGGTAGTGTTTCAAAAATGTTGCTAGATGAACTAGATGGTCGAGCAGGAAGGCTCTTCATGGAAACCAACAACAGGTCTAGAACACTACCCAAAAATTCTTGCCAAATCAGGGCGAGCTGTTGCTCTGTCTCATCTCGGGGCGCAACAAACGTCGCTTCGTCTACCGCCAAGACTTGACTGGAGAAATCGGGCACAGGTAACGCTTTGCGATCGAGCTTGCCATTCGGCGTGAGCGGCAAGGCTTCCAGCATCACAAAGGCTGAGGGCACCATGTATTCCGGTAATTTTTCCTTGAGGAAGCTGCGGACTTCTTCCACCACTGAACTGGTGATACCTGAACTGGAAGACTCGCGATCGCTGACCAGATATGCGACGAGCCGCTTATTGCCCGTTGAATCGTCCTGTGCCAAAATCGCCGTTTCTCGAATCGCCGGATGCTGAGACAGCACCACTTCAATTTCACCCATTTCAACCCGGAAGCCCCGGATCTTCACCTGATGATCAATACGACCGAGAAACTCAATATTGCCGTCTGGGAGGTAACGTCCCAAATCTCCGGTGCGATAGAGCCGTCCGCCAGACTGAGCGCTGAATGGATTGGGAATAAACTTTGTTTCATTCAAATCAGGTCGGTTGAGATAGCCCCGCGCTACGCCATCGCCCCCGATGTAAAGTTCACCCACTTCGCCAACCGCTACCGGACGAAGGCGATCGTTCAACACATAAAACTGCTGATTGGCAAGCGGCTTACCGTAAGGAATACTCTTCCAGGTAGACTCGATCGCCTCGATTGGGTAGAAAATTGACCAGATGGAGGCTTCAGTTGCACCGCCCAAGCTGATAATTTCAGTCGGTTCGCTGCCTGCTTTTAGGTCGCGAATCAGATTTGGCAAGGTGACTGGAATCCAATCGCCGCTAAGCATGACCAGCTTCAGCGAAGCGGGTAGCGTACAGTCGTTGTCTACCAGATGTCCGGCAAACATCTGCATCACAGGTGGCGCAGAGTTCCAAACTGTCACCTGATGCTGCGTCATCAAGTCAATCCACTCGTTCAAGTCAGGCGCGATCGCGGGCTGAGGCACAACCACCGTGCCGCCTACTGCCAGCAGCCCAAAGACATCGTAGACCGACAGATCAAAGTTAAGCGAGCAAACCGCCAACACGCGATCGCCTGCCACCACATTGAAGCGACGATTGATGTCGAGAATTGTATTGACTGCCCCTTGATGCTCAATCAGTACGCCCTTGGGTTTACCCGTCGAGCCGGAGGTGTAAATAATGTAGGCAAGCTGTTCAGCGGTGACAGGGCTAACAGGATTCTCAATGCTCTCCGCTGCGATCGCCTGCCACTCTGTATCTAGACAAACGATCGGCACTTCTAGATTGGGCAACAACGACAGAAACTTTTGCTGGGTCAGGACTGCTGCCAACTGCGAATCCGCCTGGATATGAGCCAACCGATCGGCTGGATAGTTCGGATCAAGCGGAACATATGCGCCCCCAGCTTTGACAATTGCCATTAAGCCCACAATCATTTCGAGCGATCGCTCAATGCAGATGCCAACCGGAATCTCTGGCTGAATGCCTAGCTTTTGCAAGGAATGCGCCAATTGATTCGCGCGTTGATTCAACTCTGCATAAGTCAGGGAATCACCGTCAAACACAACCGCGATCGCATCGGGGGTACGGCTGACTTGCGCTTCAAACAAATCGTGCAGCCGCAAATGCTTGGGATATGCAACTTCAGTCGCATTCCATTCCACCAAGATTTGATGCTGTTCCTCTGCCGTTAGCAAAGAAATATCACCTAACCGCTGGGCGGGCTTAGCGGCAATGCTTTCCAGCAGCGCGTTGAGCTGTCCCTGGATGCGGGTAATGGTGACAAGGTCAAACTTTTGGCGATCGTAGGCAATGCGGAGCGTGATTTCTGCGCCTAAGTATCCTGCCAGAATCAGAGGATAGCTAGGCTGCTCCAAAAGCTGGAACTGGCGCTGTTGCCATTCCTCTCCCTGCGCCTGTAGAACTTCATTTAAGGGGCGGTTCTCACAGACCACAAGGCTATCAAACAAAGACGCTCCAGGCGGTACAGCGCTCTATCGTTGGACTTGCGCTAGCGGCGTTTGTTCGTAGGGTCTAACCGTAATATGCTGAGGTTGCTAGCTTTCTACCTGAGAATTATCAATGCTGTGATGCTAAATTCCCGCCAATTTCCTTTCCATCTTTAAAGCAATTTTGAATTATACTTTGTATCGCATCAGTACCATTCAGACCGAATTGTATGAAATCTGTGAAACAAAGTTCCCCACAATAAACTGCGCTTCACCTAATACTTCCCTAACGCTCGCAGAGCTACAACATGCGATATAGTGCTTCTGAAGGTCGTCTTGCTTGATCAGGTAATCGCAAAAACATATCCTGCAAGTCCGAATCGCTGGAGTGATCATGGGGATCTGGCAAGTTGATTTTTATAGGTGTCCCCTGCAAGACCCAGCAGGCAAACCACTGTGGGAGTTAGTGATCTGTGACACAGTAGGCAGCTTCACAGCCAGGGAATTTTGCCCGCAAGCCCAGGCAAATGCAGCATGGCTCACGGCTCAATTACAACAGTTCTTTCACCTGACTGAGAAGCCTAGTCGCCTACAAGTTTTCCGTCCTCAATCTTTAAGCCTGCTGCAAACTGCCTGTCAGCCGCTAGGCATTGCAGTTGAAGCAACGCGCCGTACTTCAGCTTTGAAGCAGCTTCTCCGAGACTTAGCCAACCAGTACCGCGCCTTACCAAACTATATAGGACAAACAGAACCCTACGACCCGATCGCGCTTGATCGCCCGCCGCCTGTGCCGCTACCGGAGAACTTATGGGGGGATCGATGGCGATTTGGAGCGATCGCGGCTCAAGATCTAATCGATGCCTTCCAGCATCGCCCCATTCCGATTCGAGAGATGCCAGAGTCTTTACAGCCCATCAAGCTAGGCATTGCCTCGACAGTGCCGATTCCAGGCGTGATTATTGACGGAGGACGGCGATCGATGCGGTTGGCGCAGTGGCTTCAGCAGGTTAATCCGGTTGCGCTCAGCTATATTCCAGGCGATCCAGATGGGTTGATTTTAGAAGCGGGTCTGGTCGATCGCTGGGTGCTCACTACGTTTGACGACCCAGAAGTGATTGAAGCAGCGCGATCGTTTCGATCGCGTCAACAGATGTCTAAGGGACTACATTTTCTACTGGTGCAGCCAGATGACTCTGGTATGACTTATACAGGCGTTTGGCTGCTGCAAGGGTAGGCGCTTCTACTGGATAGCAGTTTTAATAGCAGTTTTAGCTGGCTGTGTTTGTGAAGCTTCGCCAGAGGTTGATTCAGCTTTCGCGGGTTCAATTTTGTTGAGCCAAACCGCCAAATCGTCAGAATGAAGCTGGATTTCACTGCCTAAAGTCCGGATATAGATCAAGCCGTGCCCACATTCTAAATGTTTGATTGGATACCAGGTGTCTCTGGTTCGGATCAAAAGTTCTAAAGGAATACTTGACCGGATAATTCGCTGCTGATATTTCCACCAGGCGCGCCAGAGTAAAACCGCCGGAGCGCAATTGGCTTGATAGCCTTTGGGTAGCTTGACGGGTTTATACTGATAGAAGCCCAAGCGATCGATTTCGCCCATTAAAAGAAAATGGTGGGATACTAAAACCTGATTGATCAAATCCCAATGTGAAGCACCTGCTTTGACAGAAAATTCAAGCTCCCCCGCTACCAGCTTGGCTTTGAGCAAAATGCCTCCGGCTCTAGTAGAAAGCTGATTGCTTCCACAGACTTCCTGAGCGCTTAAGGCAGTATTAGAGAGCAGCACCCCTTTACACTGAGCTGAGTCTTTGACAAAAGATTGAATTAATTCAATATCTGACAACATATTTTGTTCTCTAGATGATTTTACATAGATATCTCATAGAGAGTAGGTAGACTACTTTTGCCGGTAGATATAGCACTGTAGTCACTCTACGTATAAGAATCGAGATCTAACTATCATTTAAACCCAATTTATCCGTCTAATTACCGAGAATGAGCTATTAAACGGAGATCTTTAAGTTTAATGACCTAGCAGCAGCGATCGAAAGTTCGACTCTAGTATGCACTGAAAATTTCTGAGTCGTCACTCAAAGCATACAGGTTTCCATTCTGCGCCTGAAGTGGGCAAAGTTAGGCGTGACTAGACCAACCACTTTCGCTTGATCATCCCATCGCCGCAACTGTACAGCCGCTTCAGCATAGGGCTGAGCCATAAAAGCCTGTGCTGCTTCCCTAGAAAAAACGCCGCCCTGCAACTGCAATGTTTCTTTTGACCCAAGCGAGAGCTGGCTCCAGTAGGTTGGTTCTACAGCACAACAGTAGCGTTTGGCTTCGACATGCAGCCGGATCGGTTCTAAGACCGCAGGACAAAACAGAGATTTTAAGTAAGGAATCGCTCGATGTTCGTGTCGATCGTCAATTTTGCAATCGGTCGCGTCCATGCCATAGTGATGCAGCAAATGCCCCAAATCATGTAGCAAGCAAGCCACCACCATTTCATCCGGTTGATTTGCGGCTTCTGCCAAAGTTGCACATTGCAAAGCGTGATCGAGCTGACTCACGCCCTCATTGCCGTAAGGAACTTGTCCTGGCTTCAGATATAGCTCACAAATGTCAGGAATCGTTAACTTCATTGTGCTACCCTGTTCCAAAAAAAGTCAGACAAAGAAATGATCTGATAGTTTTGACAGGAGCGCTAGACTGAGCGCTAGACCCAGCAACAGCTTTCTATTTTTCCTATGGCTAAAGTCTTCGATCGCATCACCGAGCCGCTTCAGCAATTTATTAAAGCCCAACAAATTTTCTTTGTGGCAACGGCTCCGCTCGATCCCACTGGGCATATCAACCTATCCCCCAAAGGGTTAGATAGCTTCCGCATCCTGTCTCCGACCCAAGTTGCCTATCTTGATTTGACCGGAAGCGGCAATGAAACTTCAGCTCATCTGCTGGAGAATGGACGGATTACGCTAATGTTTTGCGCCTTTCAAGGTACGCCCATGATTCTGCGGCTGTTTGGGCAAGGTCGCACCGTACTGCCTAATGCGCCCGATTGGGACAGCTTGAATGCAATATTTCCAGCAATGCCAGGAACTCGTCAGATTTTTGTTGCAGAGATCGATCGCGTTCAAACCTCCTGTGGCACTGGCGTTCCTCTGTATGACTACCAAGATCAGCGGCAAGACATGATCGATTGGGCGGCAAAAAAGGGATCGGCAGGGATGAAAACTTATCAGCAGCAGAAAAATCGGGTCAGTATCGACGGCTTAGCAACACCGCTGGGGCAGGTAGCGCGATCGGATTAACAAAAGACCACAAAACGCCACAGAGAGAGGGGCGGTCGCCCCTCTCTCTGTTAACTAACCTTAAGCTAATAGCCAAATCTTTGAAACGCTAGGGCTTAGACATTGGGCTTTTCAGTATTGACTTCAGGTACAACATCAGGGCGCTGCTTGTCTTCCCAGCCTGGTGGACGCTTGGAGTTGTACCAAGCGATCGAGCCAATGCCAACTGCGGCGGCGAACCCTAATACACCAACGGCGATTAATGCAATGGGGTACGAACTGCCCCCGGCTGCTGCTTCTACTAACAAGAGCATTGTTTTAACTCCTCATTTAATCAATTTCTGCGACTATAGGTCAAAACAGCGGGTAGACACATCACCCTTTTTCAGTATTTCCAAAGTGAGGCAGATTCGGAACTACTGAGGAGATTGGGGAGGTTGCTGAGGAGCGCTGCTGTTTTGTGCGATCGCCTGCTTGATTTGCGGCAATGCCAGAAACTCTTTGGCTCCCGTCACCAAGCGATCGCCCCACAGATTTTGCTGCAAGAATGCTGGATCACCATAGCGAGTGTCAATTTTAAGCGCCGCTTCTCCTGAGGTGAGGGCTTGCGCGGTGTCCCCTTTCGCGTAGAGGGCGATCGCAACGGCTAGCTGCGGTTCGGCTTGGTTGCCGTCAATTTTGATTGCCTGCCGCCAGCTATCCAGTGCAGCATCGGCTTTACCTTGCTCATACAAAACCAATCCAGTGTTGTTGAGCGCGGGCCAAAATGTGGCATCTAGCTCTACGGCTTTTTTGTACTGAGCGATCGCTTGGTCATACTGCTTGAGCTTGTAGTAAGCATTGCCTAGGTCAAAGAAAGCGCCTGGAATCTTGGGAGAGAGCTTGATCCCAGACTGAATGTAGTCGATCGCCGTTTGATACTCTTCTTTCTGGAAGTAGGCAGAACCCAACGCGAACAGCACTGCTCCATTGGTATCGTCTAGCGATCGTGCCTTCAAAAGCGCCTGAATGCCTGGGTCAATTTTGTCCGTTGCCAGGTATAAGCTGCCCAACAGCGCCCAAACTTGGGGATCGCTAGGGGCGAGTTGTGCTGCTAATTGTGCCCGCGAGAGCGCCAGCGGAAACTGCTGAAACTGGGCGAGCTGTGCGGCTTCCTGCGCTAGCGCCAGCCCCTGTTCCTCCAGTTGTTTTTGGTCTAGCTGCAAGACATGAGGCAGCAAGGCTTGTGCCTGTATCGGTTGAGCCATGCCCCAAAGACTGGAGATCACGAGGAGAGAAGCCAGAGAAATTCGCTTGAACACAGCCAAAATTTACCAAAAGGACTCTCAAAAGCTTAGATCATTTGCATCCTAATGGGCAAAATTCATCCAGAAAAAAGTTGATTTCTATGCCTATTTCTGGGAAATTGACAAGAGGGCAGCTATTCCATCAGTTGTTTTGCTAGCGCTAGATCGAAATAGGTCGCACCGCCGGGATCACCTGCGATCGCCTGAAACGGCAGATTCGGTTCACCAAGCTGATCAATCACTAGCGCTGCTCCCAAAAAGTCATGCTCTTGAGTGTACCCATTGATGGTAATTACCGTTTTGAGTCCGGCTCGCTCAGCAGAGCGCAGACCATTATAGGAATCCTCAAAGGCAAGACAGACATCGGGGGGAAGCTGCAAAGCCTTAAGGGCGTAGTCGTAGATGTCAGGCGCAGGTTTTTTGGCAGGCACAATATCACCTGCGGCAATCACTTCAAACCAATCGATCGCCTCTGGGGAAATCGCACTGGAGAGCAGAGCCGTGACGTTGGCAGGAGTTGTCGTCGTGGCGATTGCCAAGCGAATGCCCTGCTGGCGAGCTTCTTTGAGCAAGCGCAGCACGCCGGGACGCAAAGGAATCAAGTTGCCGCTGAGTAACTGCTTGTAGTGTTCAGTTTTAGCAGCGTGAAGGCTAGCGATTTGCTCTTTCAAACTGCCAGGTAGCGAGGCAGGCAGCGCTTCGCCGGGGTGATCTTGATCTAAATAAAACCGAATTCGTTCTTTGCCGCCTGTGATCTCTAGAAGTTGACCATAGCGATCGACTGACCAGTCCCAGTCTAGTCCTGCTGCCGCAAATGCCCGATTAAAGGCAACGCGATGCCCGTCGCGCTCGGTGTCAGCAAGGGTTCCATCGACATCAAAAATTAGTGCCTGAAGCTGGGACATAAAGGGAATTTAATGGTACAATCGTACTTAAGTTAACTCCTCAACTCCGCAGGGTACCCTGGTTTTTTTCTTGACGCAGCTTTTACCAGCAGCGCTTTTACCAGCAGCTTTGTTGAGCAGTTAGTTATGACGGCTCACGATCTGCCCTGAAGGGCGGCGATCGTTTGAGATCCGGCAACACCATCTACCATCAAACCATAATCTTGTTGAAACGCGATCACTGCTGATTCAGTGGTCGAGCCAAAATAACCCGTTGAAGCGCGGCTAAAATAACCCGCATTTCGCAGCAGATCTTGCAGCGATCGCACCTGATCGCCGCTGTCTCCAACCTGCAAGCTGCTGGCAGGCGCGATCGGCAGATAGCCCGCTGTGGAGTCAGTGCCTGGATAAGCTGCATAGCCATTGCAGGGCGCGATCGACCCTCTACCAGACCCGCTCGGCTGGATATAGGCGTAGGAATCGCTAGCGTAAATGCTGTCTTCCGGCAGCAAGTAAGCTATAGACGTTCCCCTGTAGTAATCTGAGTACGCTCGATCAGCTGTGAAGGCGTAAATGCTAGAGGGATAGAGACCATCGCTGTTGTAGGTCTGTGCGATCGCCCCACTGGAAAATCCTAGCAGCCAAATCGTGCAGGAGAGGCTGAGCAGATTCACGGGCGATAGGTTAGATCGCACCAAGCCAAACGAAACCGGCTTTAGCTCAACGCCAAAATCATTCCTTGCTTCGTAGTCCTGGCTTACGAGCAGATAGGCAAATGTCTCCATACTCCTCCCTGATCTGTTTTACGGTCTTTAGCCTTGAGCTTCTAGCGCCGCCAAAGTTTGCGTCCCAACAATACCATCTACGCCTAGCCCCTGATCGAGCTGGAATGCCTTCACGCCGCTTTCAGTGAGTGTGGCATAGAAGCCCGTTGAAGCCGCATTGAAATAGCCTGCCGATCGCAGCAAATCCTGCACGTACCGCACCCCCTCGCCTGTATCTCCGCGCCGTAGAAACGTAGAAGTAGAGGCTGCTGGGCGAATCGGTAGATAGCCTGAATCCGCAGAAACGGGCGGAACAGTGGGACGAACCGGGTAAACAGGGCGACTGGGATAGATTGGGAGGTAACCGCTGCAAGGATTCGGGATGACAGTACAACCACTTGTCTGGGTCGCAACGCGATCGCCATTAGGACGAATCGTGGCGAAGCCGCCGGGATAAGTAGCCGTGCTTTGATAAGACACAGCGGTATCCGGGTAGTCTCTGTAGATTACCTGTGCGGATGCGGCGCTAATCCAGGGTTCAGCACAAAACAGGCTTAAAAGCGGCAGAGTGAAGAGGGCGATCGTCGTGGAGCGTAAATTAAGCGGCATCGCCAAACCCTCGATCCATCCCTCCACTGACCCCGTAAGCTGCTTAAACTCAGGGTCTTCGTAGTCCTGAGCCAGATGCAAATAGGCAAATGTTTCCATAAAGTCGCTTCTCACTTCCAAAAATCAAAATAAGCTGATTTTTCGGGCTTAAAAAGCCCGAAAAATCAGCTTTTGACCCTAGGTTATCCTAAACTCCCGCTGTTTGCGGTCCCCAAATGCCATCAGCCGAGATGCCTTTGACACGCTGGTAGCTGGCGACAGCATTGGAGGTCGCCGACCCATAAACACCGTCCAAAGAACCAGAGTAATATCCCTTGTTCTTCAAGAACTGCTGGATGGCAACTACATCACTACCGCTATCGCCGTAGATATAGCTATAGCCACTGCCGGGATTGCTAGTTCCAGGAAGCAATGGACGCTCCTTGTTCAAGGCTGCCAGCGTAGCGCTGCCTACAACGCCATCCTCCACTAGATAATTGTCGTACTGGAAGTACTTGACCTGCTGCTCAGTGGTGCGACCAAACACGCCATCTGCGGAGACTGGATACCCTTTGGAGTTGAGCAGTGTTTGAATGTTTTGGACGGTAGAGCCACTAGAGCCGTATGA
>JBBSFA010000015.1:0-12461 GCA_038239185.1 Elainellales cyanobacterium
CAGGAAAAACACCGCTTCGAAACGCACCTCCTTACAGAGTTTTCGCAGAACGTGAAGCCACTTGCCCAGTACTCCCAATGTAATAGGCTCACAAGAGGAAGGCACAGATACCGCCGGCTCCGACACTAGCCAACCGCGATGCAACAGCAGACGGGACAACAGCGGGGTGAGTAAATCTGGCAATGCCGCCTCAACGGGCAGCTTGGCGATCGGCGTATATTTCGGCTCAGCCAGCCAATCTTCGTAGGCTTGCGTCAGCGTGTCATAGCGTGATTCTGTCAGTGCTGTTTCTAGCTTGCCAAACGCTTTGGTGCGTTGGTGTTGGAGTGTGGCGATCGCTTTTTGCAGCTTGCCTTGTTCGGCATCACTGAGGCGCGGCTGATAATACTCGGTCAGGCTGGCGACCTGCACATCAAAATCGCGCACTTTGCCCAAAACTCTAGCAAGCCGACGCAGCCGATTGGCGTTGGCTGCCTTGGGTAGCTCCACCACCGACTCAAACACTTGCAGCCCGGTTTGCAGCCGCCGGATACCGACTCGCATCTGGTGCAAATGCTCTAGATCAGTGTCTTCTAAAACTTTTTTCCGCTGCTTGACTACGTGCTGATATTGTTCAGCAATTATCTGATGAGCATAGTCTCCCAGCGCGATCGGGTCAGGATTTTGTGGGGGTTGCTCCGTAGAAGTTGCAGCCAGATGACGTTTTTTTGCAGGTTTCGCCATTTGAGATCTCCCCGATTAGGTGGTCTAGTAAGGACTGCCTATTTTAACCATATCTTAAAGTACAGGGAAACAAATCTTTGCAAAAATTACCCTCAGGCTTAACTTGAGTTGAGCTGCCTGCTTGCATCTGCTAAAAAAGCTGCATCAGTCTGGCGGCTTGCTGACTAATTGCCGCCCAATTCTTCTGGACGATCGCCTCACGGGGAAATAACCCGCCCGACAACCCAACGGCGATCGCTCCTGCCTGCAAAAACGATTGGGCATTGTCCAAAGTCACGCCCCCGGTTGGGATAAGCGGAATTTGCCCCAGAGGCGATCGCAGATGCCGAATATAGTCCGCGCCGCCTACTGCCTGCACCGGAAAAACCTTGACGCAAGTTGCGCCTGCCTGCCACGCTGCCACAATTTCACTCGGCGTTAGCGCCCCCGGAATCATGGGGATCTGTGCGGCGATCGCGAGCTGCACTAGCTCTAGGTTTAGATGAGGCGAAAAGAGGAATTGCGCTCCAGCCGCGATAGCCTCTTGCAATGCCGATCGGGTCAGCAGCGTTCCAGCCCCGATCTGGCAGTGGGGCAGTTTGTTGCGCAGTTGGGCAATCAAAGCCGTGGGGCGATCGCTGTCCCAGGTGATTTCGATCAGCGTGATTCCGCCTTGAGCAACGGCGATCGCCATCTGCATCCCGACTTCTAGGCTGGGAGCACGGACAACGGCGATCGCGCGCTGAGCTTGTAGGGTAGACAACCAAGTTGCCTGAGCCAAATCAGCCATAAGCACGGGTGAATTCTTCCTGCTCATACTTTTCTTCCTGCTCACACTTTATTTATCAGAAAACAAGTGTAAGTCCTGTTAATTCATCCAAGCCTTATGACTTCATCCCTACAACTTGACTCAAAATCCAACAGTGTTGGGTTTCTGCGTTTTGTATTTGCTTTGCTAGTCATTTTTGCTCACGCTTTTCCAGTTGGAGGATTTGGGACTGAAACACTCAAGCTTTTAACGAATCACGGCTATGGCATAGGCTCGGTCGCAGTCGATGGGTTTTTTGCCTTTAGCGGCTACCTGATTACCGCCAGCTATGTCAGAACCAAATCGTTGCCCATTTTCTTGTGGCATCGGGTCATCCGAATTTTTCCGGCTTATTGGGTTTGTATTCTGTTCACGGCGATCGTGCTGCCCCTGCCGTTTGGATTACGCCCCGATCTCAACTACCTGTATAGTGCATTTTTTAGCCCCGCGATTGGCATCCTGCAAGCCATTTATGGACTGCTTCTGCCCCTATTTCTTGCCTGTTCACCGGGTTGGGAAAAAATCGCTGATCACCTGCCTCAATTTCCTCTCCCTGAGTTTTCGGGCAGCCTGCGATCGTTGATTAGCAATAATCCCTACCCGATCGACATCAATGCCTCTCTATGGACACTGGGTCATGAATTCCGGCTCTACGTGCTTGTGGGTTTGCTGGGATTTTGTGGATTACTCAAAAAGCGGGTGATTGTCTTGCTTTTTCTCATCTCTTGGGTCGGATACGCAATTCTCAATTTCTGGTTTCCCCTCGGCGGCTTCCTCCAAGCACTGAAAACTTCAGCCCATTTTTGGGCGGGGGCTTTGGTCTATTTCATTGCCATCCCCCAGAAAAAATCTTGGGTGATGTTTTTTGGGTCAATCACCCTGATCACGATGCCGCTGTCTCTTTACCCGCTAGTGTCCCCCTTCACGACCGCCTACCTCATGTTCTGGCTCGCCAAGAACCTGCCCTTCAAGACCCTATCTCGCCAGCGAGACTATAGCTACGGACTCTACATCTACGCTTACCCGATTCAGCAGGCGTTGGCTACGGCGGGAGTGAATCAGTGGGGCTTCGGAGCCTATCTTGCCGTGACGTTGATCCTCACGTTTGGGTTGGCCGTTCTGTCGTGGCACATTGTGGAGAGTAAAGCCCTAGCGCTGAAAAACCTTTGGTATGACTGGGGGAAAGGGTTTCAATTTGCCAAATAACACGCGATCTCAAGGACAATATCTCAAAGACGATGCGTCCGGCGAAGTTCGGTGATCTGATCGGCGATCTCCAAAATTGCAGGAGGCATTTCAGGCCCCGTTAGAATCACATCCATCTGAGCCGGACGATGGTTGAGGAAACTCAGCACTTCTGCTTCTGACAGCAGCCCAAAATTGATTGCTAGGCTGAGTTCGTCCAGCACCAGCATGGCGTAGTTGCCTTGTGCGGCGACCTGCTGCGTGTAATCCCAGAGCGATCGCACGGCGGCAGCTTCATCTGGTTGCACCTCAGCCGAACTGATACAGCGCGGCAAATCGCAGCGAATCCAGTCTAAATTCTGCCCTAGCCGCATTGGATGCTGATGCCCCTGCCCAATGCCGCCTTTGAGAAACTGCACGACTAGTACCGAAGTTCCCTGTCCGGCGATCCTTAAAGCTTGCGCCATAACGTTGGTAAAAAAGCTGCGGTGCGAACTGGTAAACACCTGCACAATTCCCTCGATCGAGTGGGGCAGCGAGGACGGAATATTATGCGGGGGGCGATGAGGGGCTTCGAGTTGAGAAACCATTGAACCACTTCCAGGCGACGATGAATAATAAATATAGCGCTCTCTGGCTTATTTGCTTCTCATGAAACACTATATGTAATAGAACGTCAAGGCTCAGTTGATAGACTTTGCGGGGGATTGTGCAAGCCGTTCTCTGCACCATTTTCCTAAGAAATTCCTCCTCAATCCGGCAAAGCGCTGTAAAGTGAAGCGAGATAAAGTTCAGCGAGAAATTTGGGAAATCGTCATGGTATGGCAGCGTCCGGATGGTCGGCAGGCAGATCAACTGCGCCCTGTGCGGTTTGAGCGAGATTTTACAAAGTTTGCGGCAGGGTCGGTGCTGACTCACTGCGGCGAAACGCGGGTGCTCTGTACCGTCAGCATTCAGCCTGGAGTGCCCAGATTTTTGGAGGGGACGGGGCAGGGATGGCTGACGGCAGAGTATCGGATGCTGCCTTCGGCAACAACGCAGCGACATGCGCGGGAGTTTATGAAACTCTCTGGACGGACTCAAGAAATTCAGCGGTTGATTGGGCGGAGCCTGCGGGCAGCGCTAGATATGCGAACCTTGGGCGAACGGACGCTCCTGGTAGATGCAGATGTGCTGCAAGCCGATGCCGGAACCCGGACTGCGGCAATTACGGGTGGCTATGTGGCTTTATACGACGCGATCGCCCATTTGCTCCAATCTGGCGAACTTCAGCAGTCTCCCATCTGCAACCAGATTGCCGCCGTGTCGGTCGGACTCCTGGAAGGCGAGCCGCTGTTAGATCTGAACTATCCGGAAGACTTAGCCGCCGACACTGACTTGAACATTGTGCTCAACGATCGCCTGGAAATCATCGAACTCCAAGGCACGGCAGAACAGGGCAGCTTTAGCCGATCGCAGCTCAACCAAATTCTCGATCTGGCTGAAAAAGGGATCGAAGAACTGATGGCGTTGCAGCGACAGGCGATCGGAGATTCAGCGCATCAGTCCTGAGCGCATCAGTCCTGAGCGCATCAGTCTTGAGCAGATCAGTCTTGAGCAGATCAGTCCTAAAGTATGCCGTCGTCATAGGCTTTTGAAAACTCCTGCCAATCCTGTCGGACTCGATCGCTGTAGTGGTGGGCATACTCCATCACTTGCTTTTGCCATCCTTGTGATTCAGCAAAATCAATCAGTTGATCCGCAGTTGCCGCGCCCCGATACCCACTGCTGCGAAGTTCTCCCCAAGCCACCACGCGACCCATCAGCGCCATGAGTTTTTCGAGCTGAGCTTTAGTAGATCCCAGTTTTTTTAACTCCACGCGATCGGTGGGTTCCTGGGTGGGTTGCAGCTCTTTCAGAATGTAGGACGTTTTGCCAAGCGTCGCTGGACTCAGCAGTGCGGGCGTAAAGGCTTGGACTCGCGTTTGGATGGAGACAATGCGATCGGCGGGATTTTTCCAGTCCGGTTGCTTCCATCGGCTGTGAAGGTAAGGCTCTAGCGAAGCGGGTTGTGCCTGCTTCAAATCGAGCAGGTAATTGCCATCTGGTGAGCCTTCGCCTTCGACTAAAAGGGCATAGCGCTCTAGTCCTAAACTGCCGCCACCCGCGATCCGCCGAGCCGCATCCAGGAGGTTAAAAAACTGAGGCGAGACGATTTGAGTCCCGTCTAATTGTTGGAAGAGCTTAGATGTTGCCTCTTGCTTTGCCAGATATGCAGCCGCAAATTCCGGCATGAATTTTGCCAGAAGTTTTTGCTGTCCGGCTAGCAGAGGCAGAATCCGCTTTTTATCATCTTTTTTTTCGGCTTCGTAAAACTGCCGCTGCTTTTTCTGGCGATCGAAGGGGGTTCGCTTGTCTAGCAGCTTTTTGCGATCGCGCTGCCCCAGTTGGTCTAGCAGGTTTTGCACCACTTCCACCGGAGTTTTTCGGTCTGCCCATCGCACGGTTCCCTGCCGCAGAGCCGCTGTATAAGACTGAAGAAAACAGTCACAAAGGCGAATCGCATCTGGATCAGTCACCTTGAGCGAATCTGCTGCCAGCAAAACGCTGGTGAGGAACCGTGCCAGATCCCAGGTGCAGGGAGCCAGAACTGCCTCATCAAAATCGTTGATATTAAAGTAGGTCAAACGGTTTCCCGCTCGGTAGACCCCGAAATTTTCTAGATGTAGATCGCCGCAAATCCAGCTTAGCGGCGATTGATCGAGTTCTGTGGCTGACCAGTCTTCGTAAAACAGATGACAGGTCGATCGCAGAAACACAAAAGCATCCGATCGCATTTTCTGGTACTTGAGCTGGAGTCGCTGCGGCTCTCGATCGCGGTTAAATTCCTTGATGCGCTCTATCAAGCTAGCCATACGGTTTTTTCTTATCCTACTCTGGCTGAGCTGCGAATCTGCTCCAAGGTGAGACTGCCGACAGGTGCGCCATTGTCCAGAACCGCCAGCTTAGAAGCCCCTGTCTTGAGAATCAGCGACAGTGCATGACGCAGGCTCTCCCGTCGATCGATCGTCGGTTCTCCGTTCAGGCGATCGGCGTGAGCCATGATCGTCTCGACCCGCAGCAGGCTGAGCTGTCGCACGATGTCATCTGTGCCCAACAGGTCATGCACAAAGGCGCTGGCAGGATGGGTCAAGACATTAAACGGCGTGTCGTATTGGACAATCTGCCCTTTCTCCATAATCATCAGGCGATCGGCAAGCCGTAGGGCTTCTTCGACATCATGCGAGACAAACAGAATCGTCTTTTGAAGCTGCCGCTGCAATCGCAAAATTTCGTCTTGTAGGCTCATGCGGGTAATGGCATCGATCGCCCCAAACGGCTCATCCATCAGCATCACCTGTGGATCGCCCGCCAGCGCCCTCGCTAATCCGACTCGCTGCTGCTGCCCGCCCGATAGCTGTGCCGGATAACGCTGGCGATACTCTAGCGGCGGCAGTTGCACTAAAGTCAGTAATTCATCCACCCGCTGCTGGACTCTCGGACGTGCCCAGCCCAGCAGCTTGGGGACAACGGCGATATTTTGTGCCACGGTCATGTGCGGAAACAAGCCCGACTGCTGAATCACATAGCCAATCTGCTGCCGCAATGCCGTGACTTTGATCTGGCGGATGTCCTGACCGTTCAGGTAAATCTTGCCAGCAGTCGGCTCATACAGCCGATTCACCATCTTCAACAAAGTCGTTTTGCCGCAGCCAGAGTGACCCAAAATCACCACCAATTCCCCAGGCGCGATCGCCGCAGTAGCGCGATCGACTGCCGGACTCGGCGCTCCGGGAAACTGGAGCGTCACTTGGTCGAATTGAATCGCACTCACAGCAGCTTTTCCTGGGTTAAGAACTCTTTGGCAACCTCAGCCGGTTCGCGCTGTTTGCTGCTGACCTCATTGTTGAGGCGCTGCATGGTTTCAGTCGTCAGCTTGGGGGCGATCGCGTTTAAGGCTTTAGCCAGATCGGGGTGGGTGTCGATCGCCTGCTGCCGCACTACGGGCGAAACCTGATAGGGCGGGAATAGGTTCTTATCGTCTTTGAGGACAACCAGCTTGTTGGCGCTAATCTCGCCGTCTGTGGCATAGGCAACGGCGACATCGGCTTCTCCAGAGAGCAAGCCTTTATAGCGCAGCCCGGAATCCACTGCTTTGTACGCTTTGAGCTGGAAGTTGCCATATTTTTGCTTGATCCCAGCCAAACCATCCTGGCGAGATTCAAATTCTGGTGCGCCAATCATTGTGAGCTGACTCGCCTTTGCCGCCATTTCCGAGATCGTCCGAACGCCGTATTTCTGCGAACCCGCTGCCGTCATTGCCAACGCTTGCGTGTTGTTCATCGGAGCCGGATCGAGCCAGACCAGATTGAACTGCTTTTTATATTCTGCTGAAACGGTGTCGAAAACCTGCTTTTGGTTGCTGTCGGTCGGCTTTTTCAGCACCGTCAACAGCGCAGTGCCCGTATATTCCGGGTACAAATCAATCTCGCCGCTCATCAGGGCGGCTTGGGCAACAGGTGTGCCGCCCAAGTTCAGCTTCCGCTCAACTTTGAAGCCTGCTTTCTCCAAAACTAGGGAGTACATTTCACCAATGATGAATGCCTCGGTAAAATCCTTCGAGCCGACTCTGATCGGGGCTTGAGCCGTGCTGTTGTTGCCACCGCCCGTACAGGCGATCAGCAGAGTAGCAGTGAAAAGGGCGATCAGGGGTAATAACAATAGGCGGCGAATGCGTTTCATAGAAAAACAGGAATACGATTCAAATCATCATACAAGACTCCTTTAAAGGGTGCTTAGGGCAACCAGCGGGGACGTAACCCCTTCAGCCCTAGCTCCTGGGGGTCGGCAGTTTGAGGCACACCTTTATCATCTTGCAACAGCGGTACCAGCCAAAGTTTGCTGGTCGCGATCGCTTTCCCTTCGCTGCCCCGCACAATTCCCGCCTGACTTCCCGACGAATTGGCAGGAGCATCCACCACCTGATCAAAGAGGATCGCTAAGCCATCGGGAGCCATGCTCATCTGCACATCGCGCTGAATCGGGAGCTGGAGTAGATCGATCGCTTCGGCAGTGGCAAGGTGAATCGCAGTCAGGTATGGCTGCTCCTGGTAGACATCGCCTCCAATCCGGCGAGTCATCAGGCAGTATAGAGTTTGCTTGGCAGGGTCAAACTGAGCGCTCAGAAAAGAGCCATCGGTTTTGAGCAATTCTTTATCGGCTCCCTGGTTGTTGACTAGAAAGAGCGATCGCGTCGGATTGTTCGGATCGGTGTTGAATTTGACCATCGCCGCCGCCGAGCCATCTCTAGCAAACGCCAGCACCACTCCAAACTTAGGCAGAAAATCCAGCGGCTTTTCAAGCGGTGCGGGTTCTGCGACCTTTGACTCCGTGCCCTTCGGCAGCGGCAAAATCGCCATCCCCTGTCCTTGCGCCATTGCCAACGCGCCACTGTCCGGCGTGATCATAAAATCGCCGCCCGGATCGGTCTTAATCGGCTGCGGCGACTGACCCGATCGCACCATCCAGATGCCAAAATCGCTGGGATTCTGGCGATTGACGCGCTGCACCACGATCGTTTTGCCGTCGGGAGACAGATCAAACTTGAGGTTCTGATAGTCTTTGTGATCCAGCACTAGCTCGACTTGACCTGCGGCGGTCGGGCGATCGGCGCTGGGAACTGGGCTAGACTCAGCCGCGCCTGGTACACTAGCCGCAGCTCGGCTTTGCAGTCCAGTCGTAACGCTATAGATCTGCTGGTCGAGTAAGCTGCCTTCTGAAGCGGTAGCCGTTCGCTCCAAAGCCGAGAATAGGATGCGATCGCCTTCTGGATACAGCTTAAAGTCCATCACCGTCAGGTTTTCTGGAGTCAGGACTGCCTGCTGCTGCGTCGTCAGATCTTGCAGAATCAACCGTCCGGCTTCTTTGCCCTCGGTTCCCAAGTAGACAAAAGCACTGTCCCGCGTCCGAAACTGTCCGGTATAGGGCTGAAGCTGGGTGCGCTTGTCGCTGCCATCGCTGAAGCGATCGTGTGCGCCTTGCAGCGACAGCGTGAACGTCTTGCCGTAGGGCGCAGGATTATCGAGCGTGTATGCCATCCGCCGTCCCGCCCAGCTAAATTTTCCGGGCAGCGGCGGCTCAATTTTCAGATTTTGCTCGACGCTGGTGCGCTCCATCGGACGATTGAAGTTGAGCAAAAAGGCAGTGTCTTCCGCGCCTACCTGCCGATTTTCCCAGGTAAAGTCGCGAATTCGAGGGGCGGTGCGATCGCCTTTCAGCACAATGCCGCCAATCACCAGCGCTAGCACTAGCATCAGCGTGAGCGCAATCCGATCGATCGGCTGAGAAAATCTGCGGAGAGTCATAGTTTAATCAGAATGTCGATACTTAGCAGCCTAGCGATTACTCCATTTCCGAGAGCTTAATGCGCGGATCAACCACCTTCAAGGCCAAGTCTGCCAGCAGGTTGCCAATGATCAGCATCACCGCACCCATCATTAGACTCGCCATGATCAAATACAAATCCTGGTTGTTAACTGCCTGTAGCACCAGCCGTCCCAACCCCGGCCAGTTGAAGAAATTCTCGGTAATAAACGCACCGCTGAGTAAGCCCGCAAACTCAAAGCCCAGAATCGTAATCAAAGGATTCACTGCATTGCGGAGCGCATGAACGTAGATCACCCGATTTTCTGGCAGTCCTTTCGCCCGCGCCGTTTGGATATAGTCTTGCCGCAACACATCCAGCAGTTCACCGCGCATCAGCCGTTGCAGTCCGGCAAAGCTGGTGACGCTCAGCACCAAAGTCGGCAGAATCATATGCCAGCCAATGTCAATGATTTTGCCCAGCGGAGTCAGGTCGGCGTGGTCGATGCTGGTCATGCCGCCGACCGGAAACAGCGGCGAGGTAATTTGGGCAAACGACAAAAAGAGCAAGCCTGTAATCAGCGTTGGAAACCCTTGCCCCAAGTAGGCTAAAAACCGCAGAACTCGATCGCCCAGCTTATTCTGATGGACGGCGCTATAGATACCTAGCGGAATCGCGATCGTCCAGGTAATCAGTAGGGAAGCAAGCGACAGCAGCAACGTCGCATTCACCCGTTCCCACAGTAGGGAGGTGACCGATCGCTGCGAATAGATAAAGCTCACGCCAAAATCACCATGAGTCACGATGTTTTTGAGCCAGAGAAAATACTGCTCCAGCGGCGGCTTATCCAGTCCAAACTGCTGCTGGAGTGCCTTGATCGTCTCTTCTGATACCTCTGGCTTTTGCCGAATCGTATCCAAAAAGTCTCCCGGTGCCAGGTTCACCACAAAAAAGCTGAGCGCCGAAGCCATCAGCAAAGTCGGGATTGCCTGGAGAATTCGCTTCACCGCATAGGCAAAGGATTCGCTGGTGAAAAAGCCAACCAATCCATCCCGTACAGATTGCAATCGCTTTGAGGTCGGAGAGGCTAAGGTCATTGGGGGATACGCAAGGGGAATAGATTTTGTGCCTAGTACTTTTGCCTAGTACTTTTGCCTAGTACTCTAGCAGCGACACGATCGGCACATCTGGCAGGTTCTTCCGCCCTTCCAGGAAAGTTAGCTCAATGATAAAGGCAAATCCGGCGAGTTGACAGCTCGCCTGCTCAACCAAACTAGCAGCAGCAGCAGCAGTGCCGCCCGTCGCGATCAGATCATCCACAATCAGCACCCGACTGTTCGGCTCCAAGGCATCTTGGTGCATCTCAATTTTGTCAGTGCCATACTCCAGCGCATATTCTGCCGAATAGGTGGCAGCAGGCAGTTTACCCTTTTTGCGAATTGGCACAAAGCCCCTATCCATCTTGTAGGCAAGCGGCATTCCAAAGATGAAGCCGCGCGATTCAATGCCAAGAATGTAATCGATTTCCATCGCAGCACAGTGTTCTGCCACCTGATCGATCGTATAGCGCAGTCCCTCCGGATCGCGCAGCAGCGTCGTCACATCCCGAAAAACAATACCGGGCTGGGGAAAATCGGGAATATCGCGAATCAGAGCCTTGAGATCCATAACGGTGCCTGCATCAGCAAAATGATCGTAGCGATCGTATCACCCTAGGGTTTAGCCGCGCTCATCTTTAATCCCCGAAAAGTTCTCGAACCAGCCGCGCCGCCTAAAAAACAGAATCAGGGCAAGGGCGATCGCAAGCATCACGCCCCAGCAAACGACATAAGCGTAAGGCTGCTCAAGTTCGGGCATATTTCCTGGCTTGGTCGGGTCAAAGTTCATGCCATAGACTCCGGCAATAAAAGTCAGCGGAATAAAAATGGTTGAAATAATCGTCAGCACTTTCATCACTTCGTTCATCTTGTTGCCGACGGAGGAAACATAGACATCCATCAAGCTCGATGCCAGCTCTCGATAGGTTTCGATCATGTCTAGCAACTGCGCCACATGGTCGTAGCAATCGCGCATGTAAACCCGCACTTCTTCGCTAATCAGCGGATTGCCATCGCGAATCAGGGAATTGATCGCATCGCGCTGCGGCCAAACGGCGCGGCGCAAAGTCAGCAGTTCGCGCCTGAGCCGATGCACCTTCTCTAAAGTCTGCCGCGATGGGTGAACCACCACCTCGTCCTCTAGCTCTTCGATCGCCTCGCCATACATCTCCAGCACCGGGAAGAAGCCATCGACGATCGCATCCAGCAAGGCATACGCCAAATAATCTGCCCCCTGGCTGCGAATAATCCCTTTGTTGGCTCTGATGCGATCGCGCACGGGACCAAAGCAGTCGTACTCCGGCTCCTCCTGCACCGTCAACAGGTAATGCTTGCCCAAAATTAAGCTGACCTGTTCGTGAGAGCAGCTTTTGCCGTCTTCCTTCAGCACTGCCATCCGACAAATCAGCAAAATCTGATCGGGATATTCATCTACCTTAGGGCGCTGCGGCACATTCACCACATCTTCCAACATCATCGGATGGATGTTAAACACTTGCCCTATTCGCTGCAAGATGTCCTCACTGCCCAATCCCTGCACATCCACCCAAGAGACCGATTCTGTATCTAGATAAGAAGTACAGTCTTCTGGCTGCTCAATCTTGAGCCGCACAGCGTTATCAGGGGCATAGTCAATCAAAAAAATCACGGGCGGCGGTGCGTCTGCTTCGATCGCCAGTGTCCCCGGCATTGTGCCCGGTTCATCATGAAAGTAATCCAAAAACGACTGGGCATCTTCCTCATCCACTTTATTCATTCCTGAAAAAACAAAGGGAGCCAAGTTGCGCGAAGCAGAATTGTGGGTCATGGTGGGGAGGCGATCGGGAGGATTGACTGGAATGGGGTCAGGCTGACGATCGAGTGGAACGGGCGATCGCTAGTGCTGATTGTACGCAATTGCCGATCGGGTTTGCATCGGGTGGGCTAAAGTTGCCTTTCCTTCAGAATTCTTGAAGCTTCTCAACGAGGATAAGAGCGATCGTTTAGACTCAACAGAGCAAAGTTTCACAGGGGCGATAGAAAGATGGGCGTTTCCGTTGAGGTAGACAGCAGCAACTTTAACGCTGCCGTGGTGCAAGCTTCCTTTGAGCGCCCGGTCGTGGTCGATTTTTTTGCTCAGTGGTGTGGACCCTGCCAGATGCTGAAGCCAATGCTAGAAGCTCTAGCGCAAGAATATGATTTTGTATTGGCAAAGGTTGATATTGATCAAAGTCCCGATTTAGCCCATACCTATAAAGTTGAGGGCGTTCCTGATGTGCGAGTGGTCATTCAGGGAGATGTGAATCCA
>JBBSFA010000016.1:0-12375 GCA_038239185.1 Elainellales cyanobacterium
AGGAGTCTGGGCCGTGTCTCAGTCCCAGTGTGGCTGATCGTCCTCTCAGACCAGCTACTGATCGTCGCCTTGGTGTGCCGTTACCACTCCAACTAGCTAATCAGACGCGAACTCATCCTCAGGCACATTAAGCTTTTACCTCTCGGCACATTGGGTATTAGCAGCCGTTTCCAGCTGTTGTCCCCAACCTAAGGGCAGATTCTCACGCGTTACTCACCCGTCCGCCACTAAACTCCGAAGAGTTCCGTTCGACTTGCATGTGTTAAGCAGACCGCCAGCGTTCATCCTGAGCCAGGATCAAACTCTCCATTTTGATTTGACTGCACAAGGCAGTCTTACCTAGATTTTAAGCTTAGGCTCTATTAACGCGAATCAAGAACTTATCGCTCTCGCTTCGACTTTTTCCTCTAACCTTGTCACGAATGACTTCGATTATTGGTGATTGACTTCACGGAATATAAGTGTTATTCTGGCTTCCAAACTATATAATTGTCTAGGTTCGGTGGACTCAGGTTCCTCGCTTCGCTTTCGCTTGGCTCGTCTCCTTCACCCGCTTTATTAATGTAGCGGTTGGACATGGAACTGTCAACTAGATCAGGGAAAAGATTTTTAAATCGCTGGATAGATTGGTATAACAGCTTTCCAGCCGATGCAAGGCTCTTGATTGGTCGGGCTGTACAATTAGGATTTTTTGTCAAATTTTATTCACATTCAAACACGATCGCTGAAAGCATTGCAGGGCAAGCCTTTGAAGAATGAAAAAAGTATCAGGTGAGTTCGTCTTTGTATGAATCACTAGGCTTCAGGTTGGCTTTTGCGTTCCGTCGCCACATTTCTGGTTTAATTCGGCGCAGAGCGGAGGACGGAAGGCGTTGATTCCACTCTTTGCTGGATTGAGAGGCGATCGCTTCGAGGGTAGGCGCGATGTTCCAAGGATAGGGGTGGAAATCCGAGAGGTCTGTTTCTTTCGCAAAACGCTGATTCCATGGACAAACGTCTTGGCAGATATCGCAACCTGCGACCCATCCCTGCATTTTGGTGGCAATTTCTTCGGGGATGACTTCTGCGCGGTTCTCTATGGTGTGGTAGGCAATACAGCGATTGGCATCAATGACGAAGGGTTGGGCGATCGCTTGGGTAGGACAGGCATCAATGCAGCGTGTACAGGTTCCACAGTGTTGAGTGTGGGGGCGATCGGGTGACAGTTTCAGGTTGGTTAGCACTTCACCTAGGAAAACCCAGGAGCCGTACTCTCGTGTGATGACGTTGCTGTTTTTGGCGATCCAGCCGATGCCTGCTTTTTCTGCCCACACTTTGTCTTGGATGGGAGCGGTATCTGCACAGTAGCGGGCAAGGATATGGTCGCCTTGAGAGATTAGCCAAGTCGTGAGGGCTTTTAGCTTCTTGTGAAGAATGCGGTGGTAGTCGCGTCCCCAGCCGTAGCGAGAGATTTTGGCGTACTGGGGATCAGTGGGGCGATCGTGGGGTGTGTAGTAGTTGAGCGCTACGCAGATGACTGATTCAACTTCTGGCAGCAGTTGGTGGATGTCTTGCCGTTTGGGATCTGTCATCCACATCATGTCAGCGTGGTAGCCCTGGGTTAACCAGTGGGTTAGGGAAGATTGGGATGAGGGTTCATCAGCGGCTGCGATTCCAACTTTGTGGAAGCCTAGTTCTAGTGCTTTTTGTTTGATTCGATCGCTGTCAAGGTCGATTGATGTGGAAATAGGATTACAGGTCATAGGAAACTGAAGTCTTATGGGATACCTGCCACGCTGTCTGCTGCACAGTCGCGTAGCCATAGCCGAATTGCCTGAGCAATGACTCCTTGGCTTTGATTTTGGGGAGGGCTAAGTGGTTGTGAATCTGAAAGGGTTTGAGTCTGAGGCGATTGGGCTGTGTAGGGATCGATCGCTGAGAATAACAGCACCAACTGCCAGCCATGCGTCTCGGTTGGTGTCAGAAATAGCCAGTGATAATGTTGCAATTGTACTAGCTTGCCCCTGACATATTGCCGTTCTAGCGTTGTGAAAAAGACCTGCGGCGTGTCAGTTTCAGTGGTAGGTAGCTTTTCCCCTGGATTTAGCGTTAGCGGTGCATAGTCAGGCTGTCCTGCGAGCACTAGATACCCAGGCGTGTCAGAATTTGGATCGAGCTGATAGGCTCGCTGGCTAATGCGATTGGCGTAGCTAGGCAGATCGCGCAGCAGCAGCGGGATCAAGGCTTCTAAGCGACTGGGACAGGTGCTTGGAGGACGGATGGGATGTTCAGATGCAGCCAATACAGATTGACTTGCTAGAGTGAGACTCGCTAACAGCGATAATCCTATCTGTACTATCTTCTGCTGCATGATGTCCTAACGCTCGGAGCTGGGAGGGCTGGGATACTGCTGCGATCGCACCTCCGCGCAGTAGGTTTGAACGGCTTGGGTGATCGTGTCTTGCAGGTTCGCGTAAGCTTTAGCAAAAGGGGGATGCCAAGTGGATAGACCTAGCAGATCGGCAGTGACCAATACTTGCCCGTCGCAGTTTGCTCCAGCACCAATGCCAATGGTAGGAATGGAGAGTTTTTGGCTAATCCGGAGCGCCAGCTCATCGGGAATATGTTCTAGCACGATGGAAAAGGCTCCGGCTTGGGCGAGAGCGATCGCTTCGGCTTCAATCCGATCGCCTGCTTCGGGGGATTTGCCTTGTTTTCGGAAGCCGCCAAACTGATGCACAGATTGCGGTGTCAATCCCACATGTCCCATGACTGGGATTCCTGCTGTGGTTAGCCGTGCTACTGTCTCAGCCATGGCTGGATAGCCACCTTCCAGTTTGACTGCTTGGGTTCCGGTTTCTTTCATCAGCCGACCCGCCGATCGCAGCGCTTGTTCTGGGCTTTCCTGGTAGGTCATGAACGGTAGATCTACAACCATAAGGGCGTTTTTGACCCCGCGCCGCACGGCTTTTGCGTGGTGAATGATCTCGTCTAGCGTGAGGGGAACAGTGGTGTCATAGCCTAGGGCGACCATTGCTAACGAATCGCCCACCATGATCAGATCAACGCCTGCCTGATCGATCGCCATTGCGATTAGGTAATCCCAAGCCGTTAGCGCTGTGATCAACCGCCCTTCTTTCTTAAAGCGAATCAGCTGTTGCGTAGTGATTGCCATATAGAGTGCTCCTTTGACGGACGGGGCGATCGCTTCTAAATCTTATCAAATTAGTTGTTGAGGCAGTTTTACCGCTTTCTTGGCTCGGCTGAGAAATACCTTAGCTTCGATATACTTTGAGAGTATTTAAGGCTTAAAAAGCGTAAGAGGAAGCTTGATATGGTGCTGGAATATCCAGAAGATTTGAAATATTTGGACAGCCACGAATATGCGCGGCTAGACGGTGAGATTGCCACGATCGGCATTACCGCTTTTGCAGTTGATCAACTGGGCGACATTGTGTTTTTGGAGCTGCCAGAGGTGGGAGAGGCGATCGCAAAAGGCGAAAATTTTGGCACGGTCGAGTCGGTTAAAGCCGTAGAAGATCTGAAGGCTCCTCTTTCTGGAACTGTGATTGAGCGCAACGATGGATTATTAGATACGCCAGAACAGCTTGCCGACGATCCTTATGGTCAAGCCTGGATGCTGAAAGTGCGAGCTAATGATTCGAGTGAGTTGAAAGATGCGATGTCTGCCGATGCGTATCGAGCAAAAGTTGAGGGCGCATAGAAACATTAGAGCCATAGTCGCTGCACCCCATTTGTTGCAAAATGTTGCTGAAATCGCTAGAACTTATCTACAGTTCTAATTTGTGCAAACCAATTTCCAGCTATAGAGTCTGCTTATGTCGTCCTCAGAGTCCTCGACCGTTCTTTCTACCGTGGCTGAGTCGTTTGATCCGGCTTATGCCACGGCTGGCACAGATTTCAGCGGTACAGAAGCGATCGCTTCTGTACCGCTTGCCGCAGCAGATTTATCTGAACTAGCGCAGGCGACCGCAAAACGAGCAGACTTTGAGCGCCGACATATTGGATCTAACGATGCAGAAATTCAGGCGATGCTGCAAACTTTGGGACTGTCTTCTTTAGATGAACTCGTCGATCGAACTGTCCCTGCGCCGATTCGCTTGAAGCGACCCTTGCAGATTAGAGCAGGACGGGGAGAGTATGAGCTGTTGAAGGAGTTAAAGGCGATCGCCCTGAAAAATCAGGTCTACCGCTCTTTTATTGGCATGGGCTACGCCAACTGCATCACACCACCCGTGATTCAGCGCAATATTCTAGAAAATCCAGGCTGGTATACCCAATACACGCCTTATCAGCCAGAGATTGCTCAAGGTCGGCTAGAAGCCTTGCTCAATTTTCAGACGATGGTGATTGACCTGACTGGATTGGAGATCGCGAACGCCTCGCTGCTGGATGAAGGAACTGCTGCGGCTGAAGCTATGACCCTGAGCTATGGACTGTCTAAAGGCAGCACCAAGACTTTTTGGGTTTCGGAGGCTTGTCACCCTCAGACGATCGATGTGGTGAAAACTAGAGCGATTCCGCTGGGGATTGAAGTCGTGGTTGGCGATCATCGCGCAGAGTTTGAGCAACCGATTTTCGGCGCATTGCTTCAGTATCCGGCTACCGATGGGGCGATCTATGACTATCAGGCGTTTTGCGATCGCGTCCATGCCCAAGGTGGAATTGTCACCGTTGCGGCTGATTTATTGAGCTTGACGTTGTTAAAGCCGCCTGGAGAATTTGGAGCCGATATTGCGGTTGGAAATACGCAGCGTTTTGGGGTTCCTTTCGGCTATGGCGGTCCTCATGCAGCTTACTTTGCCACCAAAGATCTTTATAAGCGGCAGATTCCTGGGCGCTTAGTCGGAGTTTCTAAAGACAATGCTGGACACCCTGCACTACGGTTAGCTCTTCAGACCCGCGAACAGCATATTCGCCGTGACAAAGCCACCAGCAATATTTGCACCGCTCAAGTGCTGCTGGCGATTATGGCAGGCATGTATGTGGTCTACCACGGTGGGGCAGGATTGCGGCAGATTGCCGAGCAGGTTCATTCACTCACCGTTGCCTTGGCGATCGGGCTAGAGAAACAGGGCTATTCGATAGGGACAGCCCCATTCTTCGATACGCTACGGGTGGAAGTGGGTGACCAACAAGCCGAGATTTTGGATCGATCGATCGCCCAGAAAATCAACTTGCGTTCGTTGGGTGACGGGGCGATCGGCATTTCGCTGGACGAGACGACTACCAAGCAAGATGTGCTTGATCTGCTGCAAATTTTCAGCAGCGAAGCCATTCCCGCCTTGAGCTTGGGTGCAGAAAATCCATCTGCACCGATCCCCGTCTCCTTGCAGCGAACTTCAGCTTACTTAACTCACCCTGTTTTCAACACCTATCACTCCGAGACTGAATTGCTTCGCTACCTGCATCGATTGCAAGCCAAAGATCTATCGCTGACCACGGCAATGATCCCGCTTGGCTCTTGCACGATGAAGCTGAACGCCACAGCCGAGATGATTCCTGTGACATGGGCAGAGTTTGCAAACATTCATCCGTTTGTGCCGATCGATCAGACACAGGGCTACCAGATGCTCTTTCAGCAGCTAGAACAATGGCTGGCAGAGATTACAGGGTTTGACGGCATTTCTCTCCAGCCCAATGCCGGATCGCAAGGAGAGTATGCGGGTCTGCTGGTGATCCGCCAGTATCATGCCGATCGCGGTGAAGCGCACCGGACAATTTGCCTGATCCCAGAATCAGCACACGGGACAAACCCTGCTAGTGCTGTCATGGCAGGCATGAAAGTTGTGGCGATCGCCTGTGATCAAGACGGCAACATCGACATCGCGGATCTGCAAGCCAAAGCCGAAAAATATCAGGACAGTCTTGCGGCATTGATGGTGACCTATCCCTCCACGCATGGTGTCTTCGAGGAAGGCATTCAGGAGATTTGTGCGCTCGTTCATGCGAAAGGTGGTCAGGTCTACATGGACGGAGCCAACATGAATGCTCAAGTTGGGCTATGCCGCCCAGCAGATTTTGGGGCTGATGTTTGTCATCTCAACTTGCACAAGACTTTTTGTATTCCGCATGGCGGCGGTGGTCCTGGCATGGGACCGATCGGAGTGAAGGCTCATCTGATCCCCTTTGTGCCGGGTCACACTGTCGTCAATCTAGATTCAGGCAATAGCCAGCAAAAGCGAATCGGTGCTGTTTCCGCCGCACCTTGGGGTAGCAGTAGCATCTTGCCAATCTCCTGGATGTACATTGCGCTGATGGGCGGTGCTGGGCTGACGCGAGCAACGGAAGTTGCCATCCTCAACGCGAACTACATTGCCGCGCGGCTGGAAGGGCACTATTCCGTGCTTTATAAAGGTAAAAATGGGCTAGTAGCGCACGAATGCATTTTGGATTTGCGCCAGTTCAAGAAGACGGTTGGGATTGAAGTTGATGACATCGCCAAGCGGTTAATTGACTATGGTTTTCATCCGCCTACTGTTTCTTGGCCAGTTGCTGGAACCGTCATGGTGGAGCCGACGGAAAGTGAGTCGAAGCGAGAGCTAGATCGCTTCTGCGATGCCATGATTGCGATTCGGGCAGAAATCCGTGAAATTGAGGAAGGTAAAGCCGATCGCCAAAACAATCTGCTGAAAAACGCACCCCATACGGCTGCAAGTTTAATCAACGATGAATGGGATCGTCCTTACCCCCGATCGCGCGCTGCCTACCCCACAACTTGGACACGCGAAAACAAATTCTGGGCGGCGGTTGGACGGATTGACAATGCTTATGGCGATCGCAATCTAATTTGCGCCTGCTTGCCGATGGATGCCTATGCCGATGATCAGTCAGTCTAGCCCTATGCCTTCCACCTTGCGATCTCTGACTGCCCAACCCGTTACGCCAGAAAACTTTCGTCTCTATGGGCAAGTCATTTCAGCCAGCGGTGATGGCAAACTGTTTGATGGCGAAGATGCCCAACTGCGGCTCGATCAAGGGATTCCTCGCTTCTACATCATGCGCTTGCATAAGCGCGGGCGACGGTTTTCTCAGATTACTCGCCACCAAAAATGTACCCAATGTCTTGGTGCGCTAGCCGGACAAGACTGGTTGATTGCTGTCGCATCGCCTACTGTCGCTGAAATGCCAGCTTTAGGAGCGATCGCCGCTTTCCGGATTCCTGGCGACTGCTTTATTAAGCTGGAAGTAGGCACTTGGCACGCTGGTCCTTACTTTGAGCAATCTGCGATCGACTTTTACAACTTGGAACTCAGCGATACGAATGTGACCGATCATCAAACCTGCAACCTACAGAAAATCTACGGTGTAGAGTTTGAACTCGTTTAAATTTCAGTTGTTGTTGACTGAGCTAAGCAAACCAAGTAGAGAGTCTCTAGAAGGCTTATCGAGATAAGAGCGGAGGCGATCGGCAAGACTCACACCGTTGACCTCAACATCGACCGCACCATTTACACTCATCGCAGTTCGCACTAGGCGCACAAGCAACTGCTGACTGGAAATTTTTCCGACTAACACCACAACTGCGCCTCGTTGCGTCACCCGCAGTTTAGCAATTTCATCCGGTTCAAAAGTTTGACTGAAGAGCTGCGAGACTCGTTTTGCCAAGCCGTTGTAGTCATATTCGCCGCTCAACCCAATTCGTTCGGGCGGCATGGTGCTAAAAAGGGAGATCGTGGAAGCAGATTGACCCATCACAAACCTTCCACATTCCATTAGCGAAATCATTGTTGTACCCTCGCAGCAGTCATCTGCTCTGGAGCCAATGTTTGCTTCTGTACTGGTACATACCCCTAAATTACTATTCCCTGAATCTGATGCTTTCATGACGATGTGAGGATTTCAAGCTACGTAAAGATTCAATAAGATTTAACCAATTTTTGTGAGAAAATGGTGAAGCTTTAGCTAATGTATCACAAAAAATCAATTTTGATACTAATCTGCCAGCTAAATACTGAAGTGGTACTTAGAGAGTAAGCCTAGTATTCCCTCGAATCTTTTCTGAGCTATCAATTCCTTAAGCGCTGTGTTTGAGAAGTATACAGCTATTCGTAGAGGAGGCAATTCACCGCTTTGGACAGCGGCTCGTCTCAGAAAAGCCTCGAAAGTTTTGTAAAAAATGATACTGACATCATTAGTCTGATCATCCCATCTATCTGATCATCCTATCTAAATTACGTCGGTCAATCGTGAACGGATGAGATATCCGCATCTCATGTTTGAATTTTGGCAGCTCATCGATTAAGAGTGGACACTGCCATCTGGCATGATTAATCCAGTCAAGATCGCGCCCGTCAATTTGACCATGATGCGATCGGAAAAGCCAATTTTGGCATCTCGAAGATTTGCTCCGCTCAGATCAGCCCCGCTTAAATCAGCGCCAATTAGATTTGCGCCTTGCAGATTCGCGTTGCGTAGATCGGCTTGCAGCAAATTCGCTCGAAACAGATTGGCGTTCGATAGGTTAGCGCTTGAGAGATTGACTTTGTGTAAGAAAGCATCGCTGAGATTCGCGTTACTCAGATTTGCCTGACTCAAGTTTCGACCTGAGAGATCTTTTTCTCGCAAATCAGCGCCCTGCAAATCAGCCCCACTCAGATCCGGTGTAGCTTTGCGGCTAGCCGGCGCAGGCTGCGGAGATGGCGGTTGCCAAGACGCGAAGTTAGAAGGTTGGCTAACGGGCGATCGCGGCGAATAAGCCGTGGGCTGAGCTGAGGCGGGCTGAACCGATCCCGATGCAGCCGACTGATGAGATTCTGAGGGCGACGAATCCGATCGCGGCGGTTGGTAATAGTAGTAGCGGGGAGGAACCGTCTGCGAGTGTGCGTTCTGTGAGTGTGCGTTGTTGGGCTTGGTAGGTGGTTTTGGAGGCACGGCGGAGCGATCATGCTGCTCACGTTCTGCACGCTCGCGTTCTGAGCGCTGCCGGTCTGAATAGGCTCGGTCTGAGTGTGATCGGCTCGAATAATCTTTCTCTGAACGCTCCGATCGCCCCCGATCTGAATAGGCTCTGTCTGGATACCTATCCGAATACCGCTCAGAACGGGTTGGTGCACTAAGGGGACGCGATCGCAACTGATCTCGCGCCTGGTTGAGCGATTTGAGCTTTTCTTGGGCTTCGGCTTGTAGCGTCGGATCGTCTTTGGGCAGACGATCGGGATGCCACTGGAACGCCAATTGGCGATAAGCCTGATTTACCTCCTCAAGGGAAGCTCCAGGCTTTAAACCTAGCACTCGGTAGTAACGATCAAAGTCACTCATTCGGTCGAGGCGAGTTGGATTATTTCTAATGCTACAAGGCAGCGGCGAAGAATGGGGAAAGGATGGGATTAAGATAAAGGGAAGCTTTAACTTGCCTACAGTCTCTAGGCGTTATGAAACGGTGACACACAAAGCGGAGAAGTACCTGAAAAGGGTAGCCTAAGAAAGTGGTTCAGCAGGGCGGCTCCGAGCGATCGCGCTTTGTTTCTGCCTTTAACTCTGCCTTTAACACAGAATCTAAAGCAGAAAGTTCATCGGAACACTGGGCTGAGGTATTAAAATGTTTATGCATTAACGGATACAAATTTAATTGTATGAGTAAAGTCCTTTCTGCAACTGATCAGATTAGTCCGATCGCCCAATCCCATTTGTCTGCCCAAACCGTCAGTCCCGTTCGGGCAACTGGCGCGTTTGCCCTAATGGACAGCCTGAGACGGCACGGGGTCGAGCATATTTTTGGTTATCCGGGCGGTGCGATTCTGCCAATTTATGACGAACTCTATCGATCGGAAGCAGCGGGACACGTCAAGCATTTTTTGGTGCGCCATGAACAAGGTGCGGCTCACGCTGCGGATGGCTATGCGCGAGCGACAGGCAAAGTTGGAGTTTGCTTCGGCACTTCTGGTCCAGGCGCAACCAATTTGGTGACCGGGATTGCAACTGCTCAAATGGACTCAATCCCAATGGTGATCATTACCGGGCAGGTCAACCGCGCGGCGATCGGCAGTGATGCCTTCCAGGAAACCGATATCTACGGAATTACGCTGCCGATCGTCAAGCATTCCTATGTGGTGCGCGATCCGAAAGACATGGCGCGCACGGTCGCAGAAGCCTTTCACATCGCTAGCTCTGGTCGTCCGGGACCTGTACTGATCGATGTCCCCAAAGACGTAGGGCTAGAAGAATTCGATTATCTGCCCGTGGAGCCAGGAACCGTGAAGCTCACAGGCTATCGCCCAACGGTAAAAGGTAACCCGCGTCAGCTCATGCAGGCATTGAAGCTGATCCGGCAGGCACAGCGCCCCTTGCTCTATGTGGGCGGTGGCGCGATCGCCGCTAATGCTCACGCTGAAGTCACAGAACTAGCGGAGCGCTACCAGATTCCTGTGACGACGACTCTGATGGGTATTGGCGCATTTGACGAACACCATCCGCTTGCAGTCGGTATGTTGGGAATGCACGGCACTGCCTACGCCAACTTTGCCGTCACCGAGTGCGACTTACTGATTGCAGTCGGCGCTCGATTCGACGATCGCGTCACTGGCAAGCTAGACGAATTCGCCTCCCGCGCCAAGGTGATCCACATCGACATCGACCCCGCCGAAGTGGGCAAAAACCGTATTCCAGAAGTGCCGATCGTGGGCGATGTCCGGCAGGTGCTCACAGATTTGCTGAAGCGCGATCAGGACATCAGCACACCTGATAGCGTGATCGATGATCAGCAGCGAACTCAGGTCTGGGTTAAACGGATCGATCGCTGGAAGCAAGACTATCCGATCGTTGCACCCATTTACCCCGATGAACTTTCGCCGCAAGAGGTGATTTCAGAAGTGGGTCGGCAGGCTCCCCATGCGTTTTACACCACCGATGTGGGTCAGCATCAGATGTGGGCGGCGCAATTTTTGAAAAATGGGCCTCGGCGCTGGATTTCTAGCGCGGGGTTGGGCACGATGGGCTTCGGAATGCCTGCCGCAATGGGCGCAAAGGTGGCAATGCCCGATGAGCAAGTCATCTGTATCAGCGGCGATTCTAGCTTCCAGATGAACTGTCAGGAGTTGGGCACGCTGGCACAGTACGGCATTGCTGTGAAAACGGTGATTATCAATAACGGCTGGCAAGGGATGGTGCGGCAGTGGCAGCAAGCCTTCTACGGCGAACGCTATTCGTCGTCCGATATGCAGCCTGGGATGCCCAACTTTGAGCTATTGGCGCAAGCCTTTGGGGTCAAAGGGATGATTGTCAGACATCGCGATCAGCTTCAAGAGGCGATCGCCACAATGTTGGCGCATGACGGCCCGGTGCTGCTGGATGTCCGCGTCAAACGCGACGAGAACTGCTATCCCATGGTCGCTCCAGGCAAGAACAATTCTCAAATGGTCGGGTTGCCCCAGCCGTCTGAGTTTGATCTAAGCCACAAAACTGAGCCAATAGTCTGTACAGACTGCGGCACTGCCAATCTGCCTCGCAATCGGTTCTGCCCCGAATGTGGTGCAAAACTCTAGCGTGGCAAAAGTTTAGAGTCAAATAGAGCGTCGAGCAGAGAGCTAGCCTTCTGCTCGGCGCTTTTTTATCCCTCTATTCCAGTCAAGATCAGTTCACCCGCTCCCGCAATCACTTCCCCGATCGCCCCCGCAGAAATTTCCTGCGCTTCAAAAAACTCTACGGTGCGATCGATCTGATCTGGCGGCACAATCAGCGCAAAGCCAATCCCCATATTGAAGGTGTTAAACATCTCCAACCGAGCCACTGACCCTTTCGCTGCCAACCACTCAAAAATCGGCGGCACTGTCCAGCAGCGCACATCCACCTGAATCGATTGTCCTTCTCCCAAACAGCGCGGCAGATTTTCCGGCAGTCCGCCGCCTGTAATATGCGCCATGCTGTGAACACTTAGCCCCGACTTGAGCGCTGCCAGCACCGATTTCACGTAGATTTGGGTCGGCGCTAGCAGCTCATCGGCAAGCGAGCGATCGCCAAACTCCGGGAAGCGATCGTTCAAGTCCGTCCCGCTTACCTCCACGATCTTTCGCACCAAACTATAGCCATTGCTGTGAATGCCGCGACTTGCTAACCCGATCGCCACATCTCCAACTTGCACCTGAGAGCCATTGAGAATCCGCTGCTTCTCCACAATCCCCACGCAAAAACCCGCCAAGTCATACTCTCCTGCTTGGTAGAAACCTGGCATCTCCGCCGTTTCGCCACCCACCAGTGCACAGCCCGCCTGCCGACAGCCTTCAGCGATCCCGGCTACAACCTGCGCGAGCTGCGCGGGGTCAAGCTTGCCCGTCGCCAAATAATCTAGAAAAAACAAAGGCTCTGCACCAGAGGTCAACACATCGTTGACGCACATTGCCACTAAATCAATGCCGACTGTGTCGTGGCGATCGCACT
>JBBSFA010000017.1:0-12107 GCA_038239185.1 Elainellales cyanobacterium
AAATTGCAGATGCGATTCCTTGCGTGCGTGTGAAATAGTTTGCTCGATAGACATCGAAAAAATCCGCATTAAAGTCTTTGGTTTTTTCTTTCTTTTTCAAATAATGAAAGAGATCATGATGAATCGCTTTGTGCGACTTGATTGATTCAAAGCTCATAGAAGGCAGTGATTGAGTAGCTACAATCATGATATTTCTCCAATAATGCTAGTTGTACTGTTTATTCGTCTATTGCTTGATCAAGCTGCATTTAGAAGTGCAGAATCAATAACATAAGCGTATCTAAGGCTGCAAATTCAAGCAATGAAATAAATGAACATTTTCTTGCATTATTTGAACCCTTTTCCTTTTCAAGGATGAAACTGCCGAGAAATCATTAGCCATTAGCACTGTGCATTCAAAAAACTGAAAAAGCATTGCCCACTGGACAATGCGATTTGGCTCTTCTGGGTTCTTGGTGAAAAAGTATTGGGCGATACCGAAATGCTTTGCCACAATAGCTGAAACCCTTGCTAAAAGCGCATATAAGATTAGCTAATCAACGCAAACCCAGAAGATCCTGCGATTTGCTAATGAGCGCTTCAAGCGTAACGAATGCTTAAGGTAATAGCGGCGATTCTGGCGGCGGGAAGTGAGCAAGCTCAGTTTGTGGTGGCTGACACTGAAAATATGGAGGTAGTCATTTCAGCCTATGGGGGGAACTCAGACTGAGAGTTGGGTTGAGAGTCGAGGAAGCGATCGTCTGGCTCTGGGCTGTTCAGCAACTCAAGGTGACGACCTGGCGAGGTCGGCAAAACCTTGGAGTCGTCAGTTGTAGCAATATGCCCGGTGTAATAAGCGCCCGCTTCAATATCTAGCGAGTTTGCCGTGACATTTCCCTCTAGCCGCGCCGTGCGGCTCAAAGTCAGCCTGCCCTCTGCTACCACTCGCGCCTTAATGATGCCATGCACGATGATATCTCGCGCCCGCAGCACTTCTCCTTCCACCAAGCCATTTTGGGAGATCTCTACGTCTCCCCGCACCTCGACTGTGCCATGCACAATGCCGTCAATGCGTAAATTGCCCTCGACTTTGAGATCCCCTTGAAACTCACTGGTCGCACTCAAATAGGTCAGCGCACTAGCTGGTTTTCGACTAAACATGAGTTAGTTACTGAGTTAGTTAGAAGTGCAATGATTTAGCTTAGACCGTCTTCAATTTAAATAGTCTTTGGGGTCCACTACAAACCCGTTGCGGTAAATGCCGTAGTGAAGGTGGGGTGCGGTCGATCGCCCACTGTCGCCCAAGTATCCTATCACTTGATCGCGCTTCACGGATGTCCCTGGCGTGACTGCCAGCTTCGAGAGATGCGCGTAAAGGGTGCGGTAACCATACCCATGATCAATCACAATCCGGTTGCCAAACCGAGTGTCCCATCCCGCTTCTTCTATAGTGCCCGAAGCTGTGGCTTGGATAGGACTTCCGTAGGCTGCGGTTAAGTCAAGGCCCTGATGCAGTTCATAACCCCACCGCGAGGCGCTAGGCTGTAGCCCAAAGGGGGAGGAAATTTTTGCCTCACCGATGATTGGCAGTCCTCTTGGTCGGGCGGCATCGCGAATCAGATCATTTTCAGTCAGAGGCTCGGCATCGGTTTGGAGCAATTGTAGCAAGCTAGGAATTTTATTTCGCGCTACGCTCAGCATTACCTCTGGCTCAACTTGGCGTGAAGATTCCAGATTGGCGTTCTGAGAAGTTACACGCGATTGAGACTTTGCATTAGGCTCTGTGCTGGACTGCGAATTTGCGTCGGGCTGGGTCGTATCAGGCTGAATGGCATCGGGCTGCGACTGTTCTGGCGACTCTTTCAACGTTCCAACCTTATCTTCCAAAAGCTCTAACCGCTTCAAAATACTGCTTGCTTCCTCAGTGAGCTGGGAATTGCGTTGAGCCAACTGGATGTTGCGATGTGCGTAGGAATAGAGCGTCGTCGAAGTCACGACGATCGGACATCCTACTCCCAGGATCAGCGACAAGAAGGCGATCGTAGGGTGAAAAGAAAAGACGATCGGCTTCTGACCCGTGCGGGAAACCAGGATCGTATAGCGTTTTGTTCTGCGACGATTCATGGACACTTTATGGACACTTCTCGTGATCCCCGTGTGGAGCATGACACAAGCATGTAGAAAAGGTCAAGCCTTACACCGTAGAACCACAAGGCGATCCCCAAGTTAGAAGCCCCTGATTTCGCTTCAAAACGGGATGAACCATAGCTTTGTGAATTTGTAAAAAGCGATGCAAAAAGCGCCCCCCGAAGGGAGCGCTCTAAGTCGATTTAGACTAGCAAGCTAGATCCTAACCGTTGATTGCAGGTGCAGTCAAAGCCACAGGCGCAGCTTCACCAGCAGCCAAGTCGAGCGGGAAGTTGTGAGCATTGCGCTCATGCATTACTTCCATCCCCAAGTTGGCGCGGTTCAATACATCCGCCCAGGTGTTCACAACGCGACCTTGGCTGTCTAGAACAGACTGGTTGAAGTTAAACCCGTTCAGGTTGAAAGCCATCGTGCTGATGCCCAATGCCGTGAACCAGATTCCTACCACTGGCCATGCACCCAACAAGAAGTGCAAGGAGCGAGAGTTGTTGAAGCTGGCGTATTGGAAGATCAACCGACCGAAGTAGCCGTGGGCTGCAACGATGTTGTAGGTTTCTTCTTCTTGTCCGAACTTGTAGCCGTAGTTAGCAGACTCAGTCTCGGTCGTTTCACGCACCAAGCTGGAGGTCACCAACGAACCGTGCATCGCGGAGAACAGTGCGCCACCAAACACACCGGCAACGCCGAGCATGTGGAAGGGGTGCATCAAGATGTTGTGCTCAGCTTGGAACACGAACATGAAGTTGAAGGTACCGGAGATACCCAAGGGCATCCCGTCAGAGAAGGAACCTTGTCCGATCGGGTAGATCAAGAAGACGGCGCTAGCGGCTGCAACGGGAGCAGAGTAAGCGACGCAGATCCAGGGGCGCATTCCAAGGCGGTAGGAGAGTTCCCACTCGCGACCCATGTAGCAGAAGATGCCGATCAGGAAGTGGAACACCACCAACTGGTAAGGACCACCGTTGTAGAGCCACTCGTCGAGGCTAGCGGCTTCCCAGATGGGGTAGAAGTGCAGACCGATCGCGTTGGAGGAAGGCACAACTGCACCAGAGATGATGTTGTTGCCATACATCAAGGAACCTGCGACAGGTTCGCGGATGCCGTCGATGTCCACGGGAGGAGCGGCGATGAAGGCGACGATGAAGCAGAGAGTAGCTGCAAGCAGAGTCGGGATCATCAGAACGCCGAACCAGCCGATGTAGAGGCGGTTGTCGGTGCTGGTGATCCAGCTACAGAACCGCTCCCACAGATTGGCGCTTTCGCGCTGCTGTAGTGTTGTTGTCATGATTGCAATGAGTGCTTATGAAGAACTTGAGATGTATTACAGAGTGTTTAGCTCATGTCAGTAATGTATATAAGAATGTTGCATTTTGTAAAGCAAATTTCTCAGATTTTTAGTTTTCTTAACCTTTTGGCATAGAACGTTACCCCGGCGGCCAGGTCATCTGGCGACCTCCCAAAAGGTGCAAATGCAGGTGGTAAACGGTTTGTCCGCCTGCTTCGCCTGTGTTGATCACCACCCGATAGCCCTCAGCTAGGCCAAGCTGATCGGCAACTCGCTTAACAGTCAGCAACAAATGCCCCAAAAGCGCATGGTCTTTCGATTCTGCATCGGCAAGCTTGGCGATCGCCTGCTTCGGGATCACCAACACATGCACAGGCGCTTGCGAGCTAACATCGTGAAAAGCAAGGCAAAGGTCGTCTTCATAGATAATGTTCGCCGGGATTTCTCGCCGGATAATCTTGCCAAAAATTGTGTCTAAGGAATCGCTCATATATAAAGTTGGCGAAATGAAAGTTAGCAAAATGAAAACCCAAAAATTTCCATTTGCTGCAATTCTAAAGGAGAGAGGGTAAGATGCATCTTTTAAAAAATCGGCTAAGTTCAGCGATCGAGTCTTAAATACTGACCGCTGTCTTGGCTCGGGCGATCGTTTTACTCGACTTAAGATTTGCGATGAGTGCTTAAAGCTCTTGGGCTGTGAACAACGGTTTGAGGGCTTTTTTGTGGGTTAGGGCAGGGGTTGAGCATTTTTGGATTCCGGGCACTCTATCAAAGCAGCCGTCGGAGAATCATATGCTGGCTAGGATTTGGAGTGCATCGCTGATCGGGATTGATGCGGTGAAAGTTGGCGTTGAGGTCGATGTCGCGGGCGGACTACCTGGGATCGTAGTTGTAGGATTGCCCGATGCTGCCGTTCAAGAAAGCCGAGAACGGGTCAAAGCCGCGCTGAAAAATGCAGGCTTTGCCGTGCCGATGCGAAAAATCGTGATCAATCTGACTCCGGCAGACCTTCGTAAAGAAGGTCCTAGCTTTGATCTACCAATTAGTATGGGCATCCTGGCCGCCTCCGAGCAGGTTAGCCCTCAGCTTTTGGAAGATTATTTGTTGCTGGGCGAAGTCTCACTAGACGGCAGTTTGCGATCGGTTGCAGGCGTATTGGCGATCGCAGCAGCAGCCAATCGGCTCGGCATCAAAGGTTTAATTGTCCCCAGCGATAACGCTCGCGAGGCAGCCGTGGTCGAAGGACTACCTGTTTATGGCTTTCAGCACCTTGCAGAGGTCGTCGCGTTTTTGAACGAACCTAATCGTCATCAGCCCACCAAGGTCAGCGGCACTGAGGAACTGGAGCGATCGCGCTATCGAGGCTTAGATCTCAAGGATGTCAAAGGACAGTCCCATGCCCGCCGCGCCCTGGAAATTGCGGCAGCCGGAGGGCATAATCTAATTTTTGTGGGTCCCCCCGGCAGCGGCAAAACCATGCTAGCGCGTCGCTTGCCCAGCATTTTGCCGCCGCTCACGTTTGAAGAAGCGCTAGAAGTCACTCAAGTGCATTCTGTCGCCGGAATGCTGAAAGACAAAGGATCGCTAATGGGCGATCGCCCCTTTCGCAGTCCCCATCACTCTGCTTCAGGAGCCTCATTAGTCGGTGGCGGCAGCTATCCTCGTCCCGGTGAAATCTCGCTGGCACATCGAGGCATTCTTTTTTTGGACGAGCTGACCGAATTTAAACGTGATGTCCTGGAATTCCTGCGGCAGCCGCTAGAAGATGGCAGCGTCACCATTTCCCGCGCCCGTCAATCTGTCTCTTTCCCTGCCAAATTTACGCTGGTTGCCAGCACCAACCCCTGTCCCTGCGGCTACTTTGGCGATACAATTCAGCCCTGCACCTGTAGCCCCCGTCAGCGCGAGCAGTATTGGGCAAAATTATCGGGCCCGCTGATGGATCGGATCGATTTACAGGTGGCAGTGAATCGGCTGAAGCCGGAAGAAATTATGAAGCAAGCCGTCGGCGAAGAATCAACCATCATCCGCCAGCGGGTAGAGGCAGCTCGGCTCAGGGCTGGCGATCGCTTTCAATCTGCAACGCTGCACTGCAACGCCGAACTCCAAAGCCAGCACCTACGCCAGTGGTGCAAACTGGATGAAATCACCCAGACATTATTAGAGAATGCCATCCGTAAACTCGGACTCTCAGCACGGGCAACCGATCGCATTCTCAAAGTTTCCAGAACGATCGCGGATCTAGAGGGCAGCGAATCGATTCAGACTCACCATGTGGCGGAGGCGATCCAGTATCGGACGATCGATCGGATGCAGTAAAAAGCAGGCTGCAAAAGCGCTTTATGCTTTTGCAGCCTACTTCTTTGAAAAATTCAGCTAGCCGATCGACTTATAAACCTGCCCCAACAAGGCGGCACAGCCGAATAGCTTCATCAGCTCCAAAGTCCAATATTGCAGATGCATCTGGTTCATTGCCGCTGGGACAGAGGCTGGCTCAAACAAGTTCAGCTCTAGTCCTAGCGAACTCATCGTCGGAGACAGCCAATAGGTGCAGACCAACACAATACCGAGCAGCCCGATCGCCAACGGGACTGTCCAATGGCTCAGCGATCGCCACATTCGCAGCACCAGCACACTACTCAGCGCCAGCGACACACAGAGCAGTTCAATCCGGTTAAAGATGCCAAATAGCGAGTAGCCCGCGATCGCAAATCCTGGCTCGGTCATCATGCCCGTAATATACATAGTGGGCATGAACACAAAATCTAGGAGCAGGCTGCTACAGAGCCAGAAAGTCAGGGAGACGATCGCGATCGCTTTCCAATTGACCCATTGCAGTGTATTAGTGGATGTAATAGCTATCATAAGTTTGCACTATCTGTTTCTCTCCTTCGAGCTTAACCAATGTGCTCCTGAATCAGGGTGAACTATCATTTCAGGCTGACACATTTCTTAAAGAAGCAGCAATATAAAGAAACAGCAAGGTTAACCTATCTATTATCTACAGCCGCTGCGAATTTAGTTGTAAAGTTTGAGCTGCCGCTTTTAAGCCAGATCCGATGGAATCTCGGAGGGCGATCGTCCCTTTTTGGCGATCATCTCTATCAAATCTTTAAGATTATTCCGGGAAATTTCGGTTCCAACTTGAAGATTGTCTGATGTCTCCAAAAAAACGATGCTATCGAGCGGCTTCATTGCTAGCATTTGAAATAAGACGTGTGTTGCTGGAATCGGTAAAGCGATCAGGCGCGGATCTTGTGGAACATGGGGACTACGAGTTACATCCCTGAGATTGGAAAATGCATAGACCACATTTTTGGTTAAGCTCTGGGTACGGTGCGTCAGTGTAGTCATTAACCAACCGTGTTCTGCGGTCTGTGGAATATAGTATTCGGGGTGTTGCAATTGTTGAGCAAGGGCTTTAAGAGCGGGTGCAATCAGACTGACTTCATGCGGGGAAACCCCGTACTGTGGAGCCTGGTCGATTAGCACTTGGATCTGCTGGTCTACGTTCATAAAAATCCGTTTCCCATTTGGTGCGCCAATTTTGGTCTTCCAACCTTGGTATTTTACAAGCTGGAGCGTAGAAGCTACCTATCCCACAGTCTAAATTAGACTGTCTAAACCCGTGAGGTTAGACATGAGATGAGACTGGGCGGCAAGGAGAGCCTACGGATAAGACGGGTACTTTAAATGGGGCATCTACCACCACGCATCTTGATTGCTTGTCTTGGGTTGAATCTGCATCAAGCAAGGCAGGGGTGATCGCGGTGCGGATCAGATTGCAGCAAACTACCATCAGGGAGGGGCTGAAGCAGGTGGAGCCAATTTTTAAGCTTTTGTTTAAAGAGCTAAAGCAGTCCACGCGGGCATCACAACAAGGGTGTCAGGATGTGGCAGCGCGGATTACCGCCGAGGTATCCCGCATTTGTACAGAAAGCAAGCGGATTCAAGCGTCTGGTGAGGTGGATACTTGGTCTACGGCACTCGCAAGGCATCGGCTGAAGCAGTGTCTCAAGTACTACCAGCTTGGCTCCCATCGCGGACGGGTGGAGCTACACAGTACGCTTAGCGCAGTTGTGTATCGGTATATTACACCGCCGCAGGTTCAATCCAGCTATCAAGCGCGGCTGACTTTGATTGAAGACTTTTTGCAGGGATTCTATATAGAATCGCTCAACGCCTTCCGGCGTGAAAATCAGATGCCGCCCACTTACCAGCCTCGGCTGCTAGTGGAATTGGCGGAATACATGGCCTTTACCGAGCGCTATGGCAAACGTCGAATTCCGCTGCCCGGTCGTCGGAGTCAGCAGTTAATCATTCTGCGCGCCCAAACCTTCTCGCAGCAGCAACCGCCCGAAACCATGGTGGACATTGAGCAGGCGGCAGAAGGCTCATCGGGCGAAGCCGACCAGCGCAGCAACGTCTCTGTGCCACAAGTGCGGGAACAGATGATGGCGCAAGAGCCAGAGCTGCCGGAAGATGCGCTGCGAACGACCGTGATCACTGAGTTGATGACCTATCTAGAGGAGCGTGACCAAAAAGACTGCGCCGATTATTTCGCCTTGCGCTTGCAAGATCTTCCAGCCAACGAAATTGAGACTATCCTGGGATTAACCGCGCGGCAGCGCGATTACTTGCAGCAGCGCTTCAAATACCACCTAATTCGGTTTGCCTTATCGAACCGCTGGGAGCTGGTGCATCAGTGGTTAGAAGCAGATCTGGAGCGCAACTTGGGGCTGACTTCCCAGCAGTGGCTGTCGTTTCAGGGCAATCTCAACCCGACTCAGCGCGAACTGCTGAAGCTGCGAAAACAAGGGCTTGCCGATCCGGCGATCGCCCAATCGATCGGCTGTACTCAAACTCAGCTCCAAAAACATTGGACTAAGTTACTTGAACAAGCTTGGGAAATTCGCAACAATTTAGTGTCCGGAACAGGTGCATCGACCGATGAATAATGACTCAGAAGCCATAAATCAATTTTTGGCTTGGCTGTTGCAAAACCCTAACCCGGTCAGTTCACAGCCATCAGGGAAAGCGTCCAGCCTCAACGCTGGACAGGGTTACACCGACTACATCGACTCAGAAGATTACTTCGATCGACCGGATCAGCTTGATTCGATCGATCCAACCGGGATAATGGAATTGCAATCGCTTGATCCTCTCGATTCAGAGCCGATCGAGGCACTGTTGCCTGATCTAATTGAATCGGGATCTTTTCCCTTTGAGGAATCCTCACTATTCAAATCGGGAGAAAGACCTGCTGTGCAAGACCGCTTTTATAGCCTAATAAAACATCGGCTCCGAGCCGAGATCGAACGAAACCCGCCTCGTTTTCCTTGGGAAACAGAGGCATTAGAGTACGAAGAGCAATCCGAAGCGGCTGGGGTCGTTGCCCCAGCGATCGCGGTTCCAACAGCCGTCTGGGCTACACAACTGCAAACGCTGAGTCTGCCCGTCCCGATGCCGGATGCCTTGCTGACGCAGCTCTTTATTCACTGCCAGTCGGTTGTGGAACTGTCGCTGAAAGAAGGGACAAAGCTGGTACAAGCCGTTGCAGATTTGTTTCCCAACAAGTCTGCCGTGCTGAATCAGTTGGCAGGTTTAGTGCTGACGACCCCTTACCGGAGCGGCTCCTGGCTGCCCCAAGCAGGATCTCAGCCCGGATTTCCGGATCACTATGACCAAGCGACCGAACCGCAGCAAATGGCGTTATCGCTGCTTGTGGCTCGCACAATTCTAGATGCAACTACGTTTCGCCTGTCGGTTGACCAACCCAAGCTGGAGCGCCAATGGCAAACTGCGATCGGGCTGCTGACCCTGGAAGCACAGTATGTGCCACAGGAAAATCGGGTGCGGATCTGTGGGCAACTGCCTGGACAAGGGAGCCTGCATCTCAAGGGAAAATTGGCAGAAGCGATCGCCCAGTGCGTCAATGCAGGCGAACTGAGCGTTGAGCTTTCCCAACTAGAACCCAATCAAACCTACTCATTAACGGTGCAGCTCCAAAACACAGATCAACCGCCGCTAGTGTTTGCCGTCTGTCCGGTGACTGAAAGCTAGTTGCGTCAATAAAACTGCATCTATTTTGACTGGGGCAATCGCAATGACGGCGCGATCGTGCCACAGCTCGTTCTACCGTTTTATTAGTCCTTTAAAATTCAGGGAGCTTCGGGTATGACACTTCGTTTCCATCGCATTCTTTGGTTAGCATAGGGACGGAAACCCAAGGCTGAGTGATTCAATCAGAAAAGGCGCAGATTTGCCAGATTGGACGCATTCACCGCCTGTCTCCTACGCCTCTACCCCTCATGATCCGTTCTGCTGGGAATTCTTCTACCCGATCGCTTCGATCGCTTCATTCTGCTGCCGAACGATCTCCTATAGCTCGGCTGCGGCAACGCATCGCGAATCTACCTGCACCGGAACCTGAAGACTCATTGCCCCTCCGAGTCTTGGTGCAACTGTTGGTCGCCGTAGGCATTATTGCCACTGATGTGGCGGCGGCGGATAGCGTTAGTTTTATGGGTATTAGCCTCTGGGCTGTGCCGCTGAGTTTTGCGGGTGCAACTTGGAGCTGGTTCCAACGACGGCAGCGCAATATCCCGGTCAAGTTTTTGATTGCGATCGGGATGTTGCTTGCCCTCACTCTATTTTTTATGCGGCTCTGGACAGAGCGAAACGATACGAGAATTGCGCTCGCCACGCTGCTGATTCATCTACAAATTCTGCACAGTTTCGATTTGCCGCGCCGGAAAGACTTAGGTTACTCTGCGGTGATCGGGCTGATTCTGTTGGGTGTCGCTGCTACGCTTAGCCAAACGCTGGCGTTTGCACCGCTGTTGCTGCTATTTCTGGCGATCGCCCTCCCAATGCTCGTCTTAGATTATCGCTCTCGACTGGGGCTAACCGCCTCATTGCCAGGAGTCCGGCTAGATTTGGCTCCAAAACGACTGGGTGCTGTCCTACTGCTGGTTTTGGCACTGGGGCTAGGAATCTTTCTGCTGCTGCCTCGAATGCCGGGATATCAGTTGCGATCGTTTCCGGTCAGCAGTCCCATTCCCAACACTGCCCAGTTTGACAGCAGCAATATTGTCAATCCGGGCTACGGTCAGGGCGATCGCGCCTCCGGGGGAAACGGCAAGCAGCCGGAGCGGGGAGCCGGAGCGGTAGACGAAGAGTACTACTACGGCTTCAACAGTACGGTCAACCAAAATTTGCGCGGGGTGATGAAACCCAAGGTTGTGATGCGAGTCCGATCGCAATCGCCCGGATTCTGGCGAGTGCTGGCATTCGATCGCTATACGGGTCAGGGCTGGCAAATTTCGCGCAACGATCAAAGTCAGGTGCAAACTTTGCAGCGATCGTCCTGGTCGTTTCGGTTTACGCTGCCCTGGTCGGTCACTTTAAACAAAACGCGAGAGGTGATTCAGTCTTTTACGCTGGTTGCCAATCTGCCTAATTTAATCCCAGCGATGTTTGAGGCGAAGGAACTTTACTTTCCCACCGATCGCGTGGCAATTGATCAAGAAGGGGGACTGCGATCGCCCGTGGGTTTATCCGAAGGGTTAACTTATACGGTCGTCTCAGAGGTTCCCTATCGCGATCGCACCTTACTTCGCCAAGCTTCAGTTAAGTATCCGCCGTTTATTAAAAATAATTATTTACAAATCCCTGAAGCGATCGCGCTTCGAGTGCGTGAAAAAACAGAAGCGCTGCTGGCATTGTCGCCCAAACCTTTAACCACGTCTTCGGAAAAAGCGCTCTATCTGGCGCAGACGTTAAAGCAGCGCTACAAAATTCTACCTGAGTTGCCGTTCTTTTCGGACAAAGAAGATCTAGTCGAGGCATTTTTGTTTAAGTATGAGGGCGGCTATCCGGATCATTTTGCCACGGCTTTAACGGTGATGTTGCGATCGATCGGGATTCCGGCGCGGCTGGTGATGGGATTTGCGTCGGGAAAATTCAATCCCTTCACGGGTTATTACGTGGTGCAAAATACCGATGCCTACGCGATGACGGAGGTGTATTTTCACAAGTACGGCTGGTTTGGCTTTGACCCAATTCCAGGACATGAGATTGTGCCACCGTCGATCGAAGAATCGCAGACGTTTGGCGTGCTGAAACAATTTTGGAGCTGGGTGGCGGGCTGGTTGCCCTCGCCGCTAACAGGCTTCTTCAACCAGATTTTTGCGCGAATCGGGGCGGCGATCGGCTGGCTGATCGCGCAGTTCACCCAAGGCTGGAGCGGCATCCTAACAGGACTGGCGGCTTTGACGGGACTTGGCTTTGTCGGCTGGTTGGGCTGGAGCGGCTGGCAGACTTGGCTTTATCGTCGCTGGCTGGCAAAACTGCCGCTGATGGAGTCAATCTATCAGCAAATGCTGCGCTGGCTGGCAGATCACGGCGATCGCAAACCTGCTCATCTGACTCCGCTAGAGTATGCCCAAGCCTGCCGATCGCAGCATTCGCCCGAAGTGGCTGAGGCGATCGATCAGATTTCTGCGGCTTATGTGGGCTGGCGGTATGGCGGCGAAAGCGTGGAGGGCGATCGAATTGGGCGAGAGCTGAAGCGCTTGAGGCAGAGTCGGAGAGGGCGATCGGGTGGATTGGCTGATAAGCTGGTTTAGGGGTTCAATCGGGTTGGGCAGGTACGAATTATGGGTAGACCAAAGTTTTCAGGTGATGCTGAAAC
>JBBSFA010000018.1:0-11972 GCA_038239185.1 Elainellales cyanobacterium
CAAGAGAACACCTGCCCAACCTAGGGTTGGCAAACCCCCCGATCGATCTACCCGCCGCCTTCCCGGATGTGGAGATACCCCGTTTTTTGTATGGCGATCGCCTCCGCTGGGTATCTGAACAAGACCATACGGATTGGGGCATCGTGATCGGCAGATTTTACAGCTATGCCCCTCATCGCCGGAACTGGGCATGGTGCTACCTACTCTGGCTCGATCCAAACTCACCCAGTTCCGACTGGGCAGTTGCCGATACTGCCTGGAAAGACGACCTTGAGCCGTTGGAATCGGAGGAAGCCCTATGAGTCCTCATCCTCTAACCCCGCGAGAGCAAGAGCTGATTCAGTTGTATAGCTACTGCCAGCTTGGCATGACCCCGCAACGGTTCTATGCAAAATGGGGAGTCAGCCAGGAAGCGATCGCTTCTATCTGCTCTCGATCGATTTCTACCGTGCGCTGCTGGTTCCGTACAGGACAAAGCTACCGTCGTCCAACTGCAACTGACCTGCGCCATCTCGCTCTGATGGATTTTTTGTTGGATCACTCACAGGGTGCCCACCCCTATCTCGATACCGCCCATCTCAAAGAGCCATTCTTGCTGTTTCTCGTAACTCAAGTGCCCATACACCCCCAGCCACGTCAGCATCGCTTGCAGGCTCACCCCCAAGTCTTGTCCGGCTATCACATCTTTAGGCAGGGGGGCTTCGACCCCTTCCCCACACCCAGCACAGGTGCAGCGAACCTGTTGATCTTCCACTCCTTCGATCGGGCGCTCCCGCAACTGCGCCACTTGCTGAGTGCGCACCGTTTCCGTCTCTAGCTCAAACGACTTGCCAAGGCAATGAGGACACGCTTCGGGGCGCAGCACTTCGTAGCGATCGATTTTCCCAAACCCTTGGCGCGTTTTCCCCACATGCCCCGCTTGTCCTCCAGGCTTCCGTTTCCCTTCCTCGCCTTGGGGCTGCTCTTTTGCCTGCTCCGAGCGCTTCAACAGATCGCTCGACGGCGGCTTTGAGGTCGTTTTGCTATCTTGATTCATGTCAGCTACTCTACAGCTTTTCTACTTTTTCTTCAAATTCTCGACCTGAATTCTGACAAGTTTGTTTAGCTTCAGCGTTTTTAAATTCGGTGGTATAAGTGGCTTTAAAGGCATCTGTGACATCACTACCCGGCACAACCTTGATATGAATGTCCGGATTTTTGGACTGAAAGTCTTGAATCAACGCTTTCCAATTATTGCGTTGAACTTCTAGCGGCGGCACTGCAAAAGAGAGGGTCACAGGAGCTTCCGCGATCGTGACAGGGGATTTGAGCAGATTTAGCAGCAGCAAAACCAAGAGGATTGCTTGAGCGATCGCTAACAGCCCCAATAGGGATGGAGTGCTCAGCCACCGTAAAATCGCCTCCTTCGAGGCGGCTTATCCTTCATGGCTCTTATCCTTCACGACAGTTGCCTAGCTAAGACTGACACGACTTTGCTAACACAGCTTCTTTATTATCTCACTGGAGTCGTGTTTCTGGTTCTAATTAACTGTGTGTTTTGAATTTACCTAAGCCTCAAGATACAAGGGTGTATTAGCGAAGCGTAACGCGCCGCGGAGCCTTGATGTTGATGCGTTCTAGCGCTAACACAATGCCACGATCAAGATCAATCTGCTTTGTCAGGCTAATGCTGAAGCGGTTGCAGCCCCTTCCTGAGATCTCAGATGGGTTCTATAGGCGATCCGAGGCGATCGCTTAGCGGCGATTAAGATCAGGGTAAGCTATGGTAGACCTTGACTAACCCGATTCTCTCAATCTTTAAACTTTTCTGCATGACTGTCTACCAAACCGTACAGCAAAAAGTTAGGTTTTATCTCGAAGATATTGACACCCCGATCGGCAAAGCTATCAATTTGGCGATCGCTGGATTGGTGCTGGTCTCTACGACAATTTTCATTACTGAAACATACCCCATTCCCGATCGCATTCGAGTTCAGATTGATTCGTTAAATTACCTGATCCTGACTCTGTTTACCCTGGAGTATGTGCTGCGGCTTTGGAGTGCAGAACACAAGCTGCGCTACTTCTTTAGTTTGTATGGATTGATTGATCTGGTTGCGATCATTCCCTTTCTGTTTACGGCTTTTCATATTACGGCGATCGATATTCGGTTTATTCGCATCTTCCGCTGGTTTCGGATTCTGCGCTTGCTGCGCTACGTGGAAGGGGCAACGCTGCTAGGGTACGTCACCCGCGAAGATAGCGCCATCTTTGTGCGGATCTTGTTTACCTTATTCAGCATTGTGTTTATCTATTCTGGCTTAATCTACCAGGTAGAACACCCGATCAATCCCCAAGCGTTCGCGACCTTTCTCGATGCCGTATACTTCGCTGTTGCCACCATGACCACCGTTGGCTACGGCGACATTACCCCCATTTCGCAGCTAGGTCGCCTGCTGGCAGTCATGATGATCCTGACTGGGATTGCCCTAATCCCCTGGCAGGTGGGCGATCTGATTCGGCAACTCGTCAAAACTTCCAGAAAAACTACCGCCGCAATTCTATGCAACAACTGCGGGTTAACCGAACATGATGCGGATGCCAGATTCTGCAAAATCTGCGGCAAATCGCTGGTTAAAGTGGGCGATGCCTGCGAACTGCCAACCTTGAATTCAGGCTTCAGTTTAGGAGATGCGATCGCCAAAGACTCCAGAAATTAAATGAACAAATCGACCTGCCAAACAAATCCAGGTAATGTGTCCTCGCCCAATAGCTGCGCGGGCACTTCCTTCACCTCTTTGGGCTGTCCTAGACGGTAGATTTCCACCTGCTGATCTTGCGGATTAAACAACCAACCCAACTGCGCCCCGCTGTCCATATACTCCTGCATCTTTTCCTGAAGCATCGGCAAATCATCCGTGCGCGATCGCAGCTCGATCACAAAATCAGGCGCGATCGGCGGGAATTTTTGCCGCTGCTCTGGAGTCAAACTCTCCCACCGCGACAGTTCTACCCAAGCCGCATCAGGAGAGCGGCTCCCCCCGCCCGGTAACCTAAAGAGCGTCGAGGAGCTGAAGGTTATGCCCAGATTGCTCTGGCGATTCCAGATCCCTAGGTCAACCATGAGATCTGCTTCTCGATTGCCGCTCTCTCCTCACAGGGGTGGCATAACAATCAAATCTCCTGCGACATTCAACTCGATATTTAGCTCTGGGTTGCTCATACAAAGCTGATAGAACTGCTCATCTGTCAGGTGAACATTCTTCAAACTAACTTTGAGGGGCAGTATTAGCTCTGTCATAGCCTTAGCTCCGAGAAAGCCATCTTTGGCAAGGCATAATTAGCCAACGGGCTGTGCCTCATCGTGCTGTGGATGCAACGCTTTAGCCGTTTGCAAAGTTGCCGAAAGCCGATTCAGCGCATGAATATACGCCAACGCCGATGCCACGATGATGTCGGTATTGGCAGCATGACCCGAAAAGATCCGATCGCCATGCTTCAGTCGAATCGTCACTTCACCCAAAGCATCAATCCCAGCCGTCACCGACTGCACCGAATATTCAATCAGCTCATTGGGCACATTGATCACCCGATTGATCGCCTTGTAGACCGCATCCACGGGACCCGTGCCGATCGCCGCATCCATCAGCTCATCCCCTTCTGGCGTAAGCAAAATCACAGTGGCAGTGGGACGCGAGTGATCGCCGCAGGACACCTGCACATGCTCCAGGCTAAACAATTCAGGAGCCTGCTGCGTTTCGTCATTGACGATCGCCTCCAGATCCCAGTCGGTGATGTCTCTCTTCTTGTCTGCCATGTCTTTGAAACGCAGAAAAGCCCGATTCAGCTCCTGTTCGCCTAGCTCAAAGCCCAATTCTTTCAGCCGCGCCCGAAACGCATTCCGACCAGAGAGCTTGCCCAAGACGATCTGGTTGTCTGTCAAGCCGATCGACTGAGCATCCATAATTTCATAGGTCAGCTTGTGCTTCAGCACCCCATCCTGGTGAATCCCAGACTCATGGGCAAAAGCATTTGCCCCGACGATCGCTTTGTTCGGCTGCACCAGCATTCCGGTCAGGTTAGACACCAGCCGCGAGGTTTTATAAATCTGCCGGGTGTCGATTTGGGTCAAAGGCGCTTCAGAGTCGGGCGATCGACCCAAAAACGGATTAAAGTACTGCCGCCGCACATGCAAGGCCATCACGAGTTCTTCCAGCGCGGCATTGCCAGCACGTTCGCCAATGCCGTTGATCGTGCATTCTAGCTGGCGCGCGCCGTTTTTGACGGCTTCCAGGAAATTCGCCACGGCTAAGCCCAAGTCATTGTGTCCATGCACCGAAATGATTGCCTGATCAATATTGCGAACGTTCTCTTTAATGCCCTTAATGATGGCACCAAACTCGGCAGGAGTTGTGTAGCCGACCGTATCTGGAATGTTGACGGTCGTGGCTCCCGCATCGATCGCCGCTTCCAGCACCGCATACAAAAAGTCTGGGTCAGAACGTCCGGCATCTTCTGGCGAAAACTCAACATCGTTCACAAATGATTTGGCATAAGCCACCATGTCTGGCGCGATCGCCAACACCTCTTGACGCGACTTCTTCAGCTTGTACTCCAGATGAATATCTGAAGTGGCAATGAAGGTATGAATCCGGGGCTTTGCAGCAGGCTTCAACGCTTTGGCAGCCGCTTCGATATCTTGCCGCGTCGCACGAGCCAAGCCGCAAATGGTCGGACTGTTTTCCTCGCCGCCGACAAGCTGAGCAATTTTGCTGACTGCCTCAAAATCCCCCGGACTGGCAAACGGAAACCCTGCTTCAATAATGTCTACTCCCAACCGTGCCAGTTGCCGCGCGATCGTCAGCTTTTCTTCGACATTGAGCGTGGCTCCGGGCGATTGTTCGCCATCCCGCAGGGTGGTATCGAAAATCAGGATGCGATCGCTGGGCGTAGTCAAAGGCGAATCGGTCAATGGCAAGTCGGGAGAAATACTCATAATAAGTTGCTTAGGGTTGCACGCAGGGTAGAAAGCCAGAAGTCATACTAGACATTTTAGGATGCCCCTTGGCGATCGAGTGGCTTTTTTACAGCTTGGGCGATCTAGAACGATTTGGTATCATGAATCAAACGATTCCTGTTGAGTCCTAGACGAGCATGGCAAAGCAAAAGAAAAGCAATCTCCAGTGGATCAAAGAAACGCTGGAACTGAAGCCCGATCACCATTGGGACTCACCAGAAGGTTACAAAATTTTTGTGCTCGATCGCGGCTCAGTGCGTTTGAATGTGCCCCGGAACTGGATACTTGAGCCACAGGAAAAATCCTTCAAGTTTTTGGATAAAAAATCGCCCGACGATGACTGCTGCCTAGAAGTTTCCTTCAACCGCCTGCCGCCCAACGATTGGAGCCTGTTTCCGCTGAAATCCACCTTACGAAAAGTGGTCGATCAAGACAGCCGCGATGTCATCGACAAAGGCGAGATCATCACCGTCAAACGGCAAACTGCCCGAATTGTCTGGACAGAAATTAAATTTATCGACACCCAAGCAGAACCACGAGAAGCCTTTTCGCGAATTTGCATTGGAATAGGCTCAAACGTCCAGTGCCTAGTCACCTTCGACTTTTGGGCAGACCAAGCCGAACCGCTTATTCCCATTTGGGACGAAGCGATGCGATCGCTCACCCTAGGTCTATACATCCGCGATCCCAGAACGGGACTAGCATTCCCCGACTAAAGTACCTCCCATCTTTGTTAGAGTTCGTTCTTTCTGAGGAACTCTGAAGTAGCCTGTTGCGTTCTGTAGGACAGGCTGTAGGCAAATTTGGAAGCTCCATATGGGAATAAATAATCGTGAAAAAGTGGGCAAAGCATTAGATCTGCTTTGCCAAGGTTTGTACCCCTACATTGCGCAGAAAATGCAGGAGGTTTATGGAGAGAATTGGCAAAGTAAAGCTGCCTCTCATTTGCAAGAGCAGCAAAAATCAAAGCGGCAAGTAGATGAAATTATTCGCGGAGATGTGTCGGCTTCGTTGATAATCGTGAGGCATGAATGGGAAAAGGTTTTCAAGAATAATTTGAGCAAGACCGATCGTGCCCTCGCTAACGAATTGATCGAGGTCAGAAATCAATGGGCACATGGATCTATGTTCTCGACCGATGACACCTACCGTGCCATAGATAGTGTGACTCGTTTACTCAAATCTTTGTCAGCGCCTCAAGCTGAAGAAGCAGAAAAACAAAGGCAAGAAATTCTGCGTTTCTTGTCACAAGCACAAGTACGTCAAGATATTAGGCATTTACCTGTTTCTCCTGCGGAGGAAGCGCGCATTCGCCAGAAACTGAATGAGTTACTGAAGCGCATTCCCTTCCAAGAGGCTTATCTGCTCAACCAGGCGCTTACGCATACTTCCTACAAGTATGAGAATCCAAACACGGGCGAAGACAATGAGCAGCTAGAGTTCATTGGAGATGCTTTGCTGACCTTCCTCAGCGGTGAATACTTATACAAACGTAACCCAAGCTTACGAGAGGGCAAGCTGACTAATCTGCGATCGATTCTAGTTGATGCACCGCAGCTTGCTAACTTTGCTTCTAAGCTAGAGCTTGGTAAATGGATGAACTTAGGAAGAGGTGAGAATGATAGCGGTGGGCGCAACAAACCGTCATTGCTCAGCAATGTATTTGAAGCGGTCATCGGGGCTTATTACTTAGATTCTGGAATTGAAGCAGTACGAGATTTGATTACTCCTCTTTTTGACGAAGTAGTCGATGAGTTACCTACAACCCTCACTTCAACACCCCATGTTAGAGATGATGTCAAAGGTTGGTTGCAACAAGTTGTTCTAGACCCTGCCTTTCTTGGCAATCCCCATCGCCAACCCCCTGAGTATAGAACTATTCGCTCTGGTGGAACTGATGACGATCCAGAGTTTACTTCTGTTGTTTATGTTGCTGGCAACGAGTACGGGAGAAGCACAGGTCGTAGTAAAAAGGAAGCTCAAAAGCGCGCCGCTGAGGACGCCCTTAGAAGGCTTGGATTGCTCTAGCCTGTTTTACTTGAAGGTTATAGCTTAGCTAAGTAGAGCACGAGAACAGCACAACATGTCTATATTTGCCGGAACTGAGTCGATCAACGCGCTGATTGTGGGCGCAAATCGAGGGATCGGGCTGGGCTTTGTGCAGCACTTGTTGCAGCAATTGCTCCCACCCGTCGATCGCTTCTTTGCCACCTATCGCACCGAGCCATCCCCAGCGCTAAGTGCGATCGCCGTCCAGCATCCCGATCGGCTCCATTTACTGCCGATGGATATCACCGACGAAGGGCAAATTGCCGCAGGAATTGCCCAGATTAAACAGCAGGTCGATCGCCTTCATCTGGTGATTTACTGCGTCGGGTTTCTGCATGAGGAGAACATTCAGCCCGAAAAGAGCCTCCAGCAGATTCAGGTAGAGCCTCTGCTGCGCTACTTTCAGGTCAACAGCATCGGAGCCGTTTTGCTGGCGAAGCATCTTTTGCCTTTGATCAAGCATGGCGATCGCAGCGTTTTAGCCAGCATTTCCGCTAAAGTGGGCAGCATTGGCGATAACCAGCTAGGCGGCTGGTATGGCTACCGCGCCTCAAAAGCCGCGTTGAATATGCTAATGCGAACGGTGGCGATCGAATATAGCCGCAAAAGCCCTAAAACTTTGGTGGTGATGCTGCATCCAGGCACGACCGATACGCAACTGTCTAAACCGTTTCAGCGCAATGTGCCGCCGGAAAAGCTTTTTTCGATCGATCGTACCGTCACGCAGCTTTTGACCGTGATCGCCGGATTGCAACCAGACGACAGCGGGCAGTTTTTCTCTTGGGATGGGAGTCGCTTGCCTTGGTAGCTTGCCCGCTTGAGTTCGCTAAAACTCATCGTTGCCGAAATTGCCTTCCGATTGACTAGACTCATTTTGACTAGACTCATTGTCTCGTTTTGAGCCAAGCAGCTCTAGCCGATCGACCCGGATTACGGGCTTCGATCGATCGACCCCTGTAGCACGATCCTGCCAATGCTCTAGCTTGAGAGCGCCTGTAATTCCAACCAGACTGCCTTTTTTGACGTAATTTGCGGCAACCTCAGCGGTTTTTCCCCAAACCTCTAGGTTGAACCAATCTGGCTCATCCGTTTTCCGGACACGGTTGACAGCTAGTGTAAAGTTACACACAACGCTACCTGACTCAAAATACCTGACTTCGGGATCGCGACCTGCCCGACCCACCAATGTCACAACGTTTAGACTCATAGAACTCCTATTTTTTAAAGGTTGCCTTTCTTACTTGAACTCAGCACAACCAATCCGTACACTTTGATTTAGTACACTTGTATGCACTATGATTCTAGCTATCTTATCTAATCTTCTGCAAACCTTCCAGTTGGATCATTTATACTTCGTCACAGATAAATACTTTCGGCCGTGCTCGATTACACTGAGGCTAGAAAGGGTGACTACAGGGTTTACAACTCCCTGTTAGGATGATCGAGCTAGGACGTGGCGATCGCTCCACAGGCGTTACAGCTATTCCACAGGATTAGATGGGAAGCGATCGGTTTTTGTAACAGACTAGACTCTAAATTAAAAACATAATAGAATCCACGGTGTGTTTCGTCGTCGTGTGATCTTCGGTTCGAGCCGTCAGATTTTTGGGAGCTTAGGAAGCTAGTGGGTTTCTTCAATCGCTTATCACTTTCGCGTGACATGGGTATCGACCTCGGTACTGCTAACACGCTCGTATATGTTTCCGGTAAAGGTATTGTGCTCCAAGAGCCTTCTGTGGTTGCGATCGACCAGGAGGACAAAATGCCCCTCGCAGTGGGTGAAGAAGCGAAAAAGATGCTAGGACGAACTCCCGGCAACGTGGTTGCGCTTCGCCCCCTCCGCGATGGTGTCATTGCAGATTTTGACACCGCTGAACTGATGCTGAAGCACTTCATTCGGCGCGTCAACGAAGGTCGCACTCTGATCTCACCTCGGATCGTCATTGGCATCCCCAGTGGCGTGACTGGGGTAGAGCGCAGAGCGGTGATGGAAGCAGCTTCTCAAGCCGGAGCGCGCGATGTTTATCTGATCGATGAACCCGTGGCAGCGGCGATCGGCGCAGGCTTGCCAGTGGCTGAGCCAACGGGCAACATGATCATTGACATCGGCGGTGGCACAACCGAAGTCGCTGTCTTGAGCTTGCAGGGTACGGTGCTGAGTGAATCGGTGCGGGTCGCTGGGGATGAACTCAGCGAGGCGATCCTCAATTACATGAAGAAGGTTCATAACCTGGTAATTGGCGAACGAACTGCTGAGGAAATCAAGATCATGACGGGTTCGGCTTACCCGATGGACGATGACTCCGAATGCGTGATGGATGTGCGCGGATTGCACCTGCTGTCGGGTCTACCGCGCACCGTCACCGTAAAAGGACCTGAGATTCGGGAAGCTATGGCAGAGCCGCTAGCGGTGATTATAGAAGCCGTCAAGCGTACTCTAGAGCGCACACCCCCTGAACTCGCGGCTGACATCATCGATCGCGGCATCATGCTAGCGGGCGGTGGGGCTTTGCTGCGGGGCTTGGATACGCTGATTAGCCACGAAACCGGGATTGTGGTTCACGTTGCGGCTGATCCATTGAGCTGTGTCGTGTTAGGAACAGGGCGAGTTTTGGAGAACTTTAAGCAGCTAGAGCGCGTTTTCAGCGGACGCTCTCGATAGTTCATCTCTAGGCGGCTTTTTTAGACAATAAGACAGGCTCTGAATTTAAAATTCGGGGTCTGTTTAGCTGAGAATCTGGCTGAGAATCTGTTTGGCGCACGGCTCTAAATTTGAATGTACATACGACGGTGGTGGTATCAAAACGGGATTCGGCTGGGGCTAATGGGGTTGGCCCTCGGTGCCGCTTGGGGAATTCGACAAACGCAAGGCGCTGCCATCTTTGAGCTTTATCAGCTTTTGGCGCGTCCCTTCGTCGGCACGCCTGCGATCAGCGCCACCACCCCCCTAGAACCCGCAGATACCCCCCGCGTTCGTCAATTGGAACAGCGGCTAACTGAGCTAGAAAGCCAGAACCAGCGGCTGCAAGAGCTGTTGGGCTACACAGAAGAGCATCCCAAAGAGGGCATTGTCGCCCCCGTGGTTGGGCGTAGTCCGGATCACTGGTGGCAGCAGATTGTTTTGGGTCGGGGTCAGCAAGATGGGATTGCCGTTGGGGCGATCGCCGCTGGCAATGGTGGCATTGTCGGACGAGTCACCCAAGTGACGGCGCACAGCAGTCGGGTGTTGCTGATTAGTGATCCCACTAGTCAGGTGGGGGTGACGATCAGTCGATCGCGCTACATGGGATATATCCGAGGGCAAGCTGCCAATCGGGTGATCATGGAATTTTTTGATAAAGTGCCCGATGTGCGTCCCGGCGATGTGGTTGCCACTTCGACCTATAGCCGTTTGTTTTCGCCCGGATTGCCCGTTGGCGTGATTGAGTCCGTCAATCTCAACAAAAGTCCTGCGCCTGAAGCCGTGATTGAACTCTCTGCCCCCATTAGCCATTTGGAATGGGTGATTGTTTACAAAAATCCTAGGACTACCGCTCAATCTGACACGCTCAGTCCTGTCACCGAGCCGCCGCAGGCAGAGGATCAGCAGACGACTCCAGATGCGACTGATACCCCTGATACCCCTGATAACCCTAGTCAGCAGGAGAGCGTAAATCATTGATTGATCTGGCTGATCTACATCCCAATCTCCGCCGCTTGCTCAACTGGATCGTGACGATTGGATCGGTTGTGCTTTGCGCGCTGATTCTGCCAACTCGCCTGCCGGGAATGGAACTGTTGTCCGTTGCGCCAAACTGGCTGCTAATTTGGGTCGTGACCTGGAGCGTGAAGCGAACGATGCTGCAAGGGGCGATCGCCGGACTGTCGCTAGGATTTATCCAGGATGGCATGACTGCACCTGAGCCGACCCATGCGCTGAGTTTGGCGCTCATTGGGGTTTTGACGGCGCGGATTCAGAAGCAACGCTACATCAAAGAAGACTTTATTTCGATCGCGCTGATTGTCTTTGGCATGGCGGTCGTTTCCGAAACGATCTTTGCCCTACAATTTAGTCTGCAAGCCTTGATTGATAGCGCACACAGAGGCAACCGGACTTTGGCTGAGATCTGGTTTTATCACCAGCAGGTGGCGCTTAGCTCTGCAATTCTCAGCAGTCTGTGGGCACCTGTGGTTTATTTTCCACTCAACCGCTGGTGGGAAACCATGCAAGATCTGGAGCAGCCGCAGGCATAAAGCTAGCGGGCTGATGGGCAGCAAGATGACGGGTTGCCAAATAGTGTGCCGCAGAGAGCAGATCGGCGTGGATGCGGGTTGGCTCAAGCTTTTGCAGATAGGTTTTGCTACGGATGCCGCAGGTGAGGGCGATCGTGGGAACGTTCATGGCTTGCCCTGCCAACACATCTGCTTCGGTGTCGCCAATCATCCAGGCAGCGCGAGAAGTTGCACAGTCTGCTTCGCCTTGAGCCGCGATCGCCTGTCGCAACAGCTCGGTTTTGTGATCCGCCAAATTACCATAGGCAATCCCATCATCTTTACTGCCCCAAATTTGGCTGAAGAGCGGCTTTAAGCCATGCTGCCGCAAAATTTGCGTAGCCTGGGTCTGACAGCGCAGGGTGACTAAGACCAGCCGTGCGCCTTGAGCCTGAAGCAATGCCAAAGCCCATTTCACACCGGGTTGAAGCTGATCCTGCTGAAGTAGTTCCGGCTGATTGACGATCTGAGTGACGTTGCTCAAGAAGCAATCAATTTGTTCGCCTTGCAGTCCCGATCGCATCGCAATTTCTCGATCGGGGGTACGCTCCTGCTTCATCTGCCAAAACTGCAATTTGGTCAGAGGGCTAAGCAGCAGTTCAGCCGATTGCTGGTTTCGATAGGTCGCCTGAGTTTTGGCTAGCCCCAACTGATAGGTGTGATAGTAGCGATCGGA
>JBBSFA010000019.1:0-11810 GCA_038239185.1 Elainellales cyanobacterium
CTGGCAGCTCACGAAGCCACGCATCATCATCTTGCTACTGGTCACGACAGCAGGCAGCATGTGGATTGCGGCTCAGGGCGAAGTTGATCCCTTTTTGCTGGTGATTACTTTGGTGGGCGGGGCGCTGGCATCGGCATCGGCAAATGCGATTAATTGTCTCTACGATCGCGACATTGATTATGAAATGGAGCGGACGCGCCATCGCCCCTTGCCTTCGGGTCGAATTCAGCCGCGAGATGCGCTGCTGTTTGCGATCGCCCTAGCAGTAATTTCCTTCACGCTGCTGACGGTCTTTGCCAATCTGCTGAGCGCTTGTTTGGCGATGTCGGGCATTGTGACTTACGTGCTGGTTTACACGCACTGGCTGAAGCGGCACAGCACGCAAAACATTGTGATTGGCGGTGCGGCTGGGGCAATTCCGCCGCTGGTCGGCTGGGCGGCTGTTACAGGTCACCTGAGCTGGGCGGCTTGGATCTACTTTGCCATTATTTTCCTTTGGACACCGCCGCACTTCTGGGCTTTGGCGCTGATGATCCGTCAGGATTACGCCAAAGTGGGCGTACCGATGCTGCCTGTGGTAGTGGGTGAGGCTTTAACGGCTCGCCAGATTTGGATCTACACGCTGCTGCTGATTCCGGTGACTTTTCTGCTGGTCTATCCGCTGCATGTGATGGGCGCGGTCTATACGGCGATCGCCCTGTTCTTAGGCGGCATTTTCGTCCAGAAAGCTTGGCTGTTGCTGCAAGCCCCTGCCGACATGCAGGTGGCGCGATCGCTGTTTAAGTATTCCATCCTTTACCTGATGCTGCTGTCGGCGGGTATGGCGATCGATAGTTTGCCCATTACCCATCAGGTGGTGAGTAGCTTAGGGGAGCATCTGGCAACGGCTTTCGGAACGGTCGTGGCGATCGGCGTGCAGTCCGTTGTTGGTTTAAACCTCTGACAGATGGCAGTAAAGTAAGTTAGACAAATAAGCACTCTACTTTACCGTCATGCCTGCGATCGCTCCCAACCCTCTGTTAGCTCGCGATTCCAGCCGATTTTCCCTTTGGTTTTGGCTGGGACTAGCTGGAATTTTCTTGATGTCTTTGGCTGTGAGATTTTGGGGCTTAAGCCGCTTCAACACGCTGGTGTTTGATGAGGTTTACTACGCCAAATTTGCCAGTGCGTTCTTGAAAAACGAGATTGTCTTCACTGGACATCCGCCGCTCAGCACCTACATCGTTGCTTTTGGCATTTGGCTGGGGGAAAAGCTGCCCTTTGGCGATCACAGCCTCAAGAATGGTCTGCCGGGGCTGTTCATCTCTACCTTTAGCTATCGCTGGCTCAATGCCCTGACAGGGTCATTTTTGCCGCTGTTGGTGGCAGCGATCGCCTATCAGCTCACCCGTCGCCGCAGCTATGCGCTGATTGCCGCCTTACTGCTCTCTGCGGATGGCTTATTCTTGGTCGAGTCGCGCTATGCGCTGAATAACGTTTACCTGCTCTCGTTTGGACTGCTGGGGCATCTGTTTTTGCTGTTGGCATTGCGGGTTCAGGGAGTACGGCGCTGGGTGTGGCTCGTGCTAGCGGGAGTTGGCTTTGGCTGTTCGGCGGCGATTAAGTGGAATGGGTTAGGCTTCCTGCTGGGGGCTTTGTTAATTTGGGCAGCGGCTTGGGTACTGCAAGGCTTGCGCCGTTTGACCGATCGCGCTGTTTCTGATCGTCCAGCTTACTCCGATCGCCCGCTTCAGACCCCGCTGCCAAACCTGACTCAGCTCCATTTGGGACACATTCTGGTCTGTTTGATCGCGATTCCGCCGATCGTTTACTATCTCTGCTGGCTGCCCTACATGCATCTGGATCACTCCGGCGACACTTTCTGGACGCTGCAATTGAAAACGCTGGAGTATCACGAGCGAGTTGGCGGCTTAAGTGCCCATCCCTACTGCTCCCTCTGGTTTACTTGGCCGTTGATGCTCCGCCCGATCGCCTATTTCTATAGAGTGTCTGACAGTTTGAATGAGCAATCGTTGGTTTTAGGACCACCGCTGAAAGCAGGCAATGTGATTTATGATGTCCATGCGATGGGCAACCCAATTCTCTGGTGGTGCTCTACGATCGCGATCATTCTAGTGGTCGGACTATTGATCCATCAGCTCTGGCTAAACTGGACAAGCAAATCTAGTTCAACTGAAGCGTTCTCGGCTCCGGCTTCGAGTCTGGCTAGCTTCAACACTACGAGCTGGATCACGCTGTACATTGGGCTAAATTGGGTCGCCAACCTGCTGCCCTGGCTCAGCATTTCTCGTTGTGCCTTTTTGTATCACTACATGGAGTCGTTTATTTTTGCGCTGCTGGCATTGGCGCTACTGGTCGATCGCTGGCTCCAAAGTCCGGTGCGTCGCCAGATGGGAATGGCGGTGATTGCGATCGTCTTTGTCGGCTTTATTTTCTGGATGCCCATTTACCTGGGTCTACCCCTCTCGCCTCTAGAAATCCAACTGCGTCGCTGGTTCCCTTCTTGGATTTAACGCATGAGATCGTGAGATAAATTTAGAGAGGTGGTCTTTACTCGATCGCCTTCCATTCATCGTGAGGCAGCGGCAACCTTGGCAAATAGCTGGTGGGAAATTCAGGTCGCCTGCGATCCGATCGCTGAAGATCTAGTGCATTGGCGGTTGGAGGAGTTTGGCTGTCGGGGCAGCTCTAGCGAAATCAAGAGCTATGGCTGCTTAGTCCGCGCCTATTTGCCGCAGTTCAAAGCGCAGCAGCTAGATTTGGCGGCATTGTCTTTGCTGCTGCGGCAAGATGCCCTTTGCTCCGAGCTAGCGCCGCCGATGGTGCAATGGCACTTGATCGATGAGGAAGACTGGTCGAGCAGTTGGAAAGATCACTGGCATCCCCAACCCATTGGCGATCGCTTCTTAATCAATCCTGCCTGGTTGCCGATTCCAGAGAACAACGATCGGCTGGTGATTCGCCTCGATCCAGGGGTCGCCTTCGGCACGGGTGCTCATGCTACGACACAGTTGTGTCTGGAGTCGCTGGAAATGCGGATCAGTCAGCCCGACACAGATCTGATCGTTGCCGACATTGGCTGCGGGTCTGGTATTCTTTCAGTCGGAGCCTTAATGCTGGGCGCGGCAAAAGCCTATGCCGTAGACACCGATCCGCTAGCCGTGAGAGCGACCTTAGAAAACCGGGAAATGAATCTGGTTGCAGCCGATCGCCTGATTGCTTCTGAGGGCAGTGTCGATCGGATCAAAGAGCTAATCGACGCGCCTGTAGACGGAATTCTCTGCAACATCCTGGCTGAAGTGATTATCGATCTGATTCCTGGCATGAGTGAGATCTCTAAGCCCACTACCTGGGGCATTTTGAGCGGCATTCTGCTCGATCAAGTCAAGCCGATCGCCGATACGCTAGAGCAGCACGGCTGGATAGTCGCAACGCTGTGGCGACGGCAGGACTGGTGCTGTCTGAACATCCGCCGTTCCTGAAGCGCACCTCAGCAGTAAATTTGTTCCAGTACATTAGAATAAATTAGCCTATATCCGTTAGAGGAAGTGATTCCCATGACGATAACGACTGCCTCCCTAGAAGTAGCTTGGGAAAAGCTGCCGGATGATTTTGTTTTAAATGATGATCCAGTGGACAATATTCTGCAACCTGAGATCGCTGCCGCTCTGACCGAAAGTCTTCAGCTAGCGGGGAGGCTGACCGCCACTACATTGACCCTGACAAACTATGGCATCTGCGCCACCGTCAACCGCAAAGTCGTTGTGAAAGCGCCAGACTGGGGATATATTCCTACGATTCAGGCATCGATCGATGAGGTCAAGCGCAGCTACACGCCGCAGCTTCAGGGCGAACCGCTCAGCATCGTCATGGAATTTTTGTCAGATAGCGAAGGCGGCGAGTACTCTACCAAGCCGACCTATCCGCCCGGAAAATGGTTCTTTTATGAGCAAGTCCTCAAAGTTCCGTATTACGCCATCTTTGACCCCGCTACAGGGCTGCTAGAACTTTACCGACTTGAAGCAGGGCGATACAACCTGCAAGAGCCAGACGACAATCAGCGTCATTGGATCGCGAATCTAAATCTGTTCTTGGGTGTTTGGCAGGGCGATCGCGGTAATATTCCAAGCTACTGGCTGCGCTGGTGGGATGAGTCAGGTAACTTACTGCTCTGGGGCACAGAGTTAATGACTCAAGAACGTCAGGCAAGGGCGCAAGCCGAACAAGAGGCATCGCAAGAACGTCAGCGCGCAGAGCGATTGGCGGCTCAGCTACGAGCCGCCGGAATTGAACCCGATCGCTAAACTTTCGGTGCTCTGCCCTAGTTGCCTGCTACTCCATCCGCCCGCGCTGCCCGCTGCACTGCCGAAGAGACAGTCGGCGCGACCCGCTCATCGAACACGGAAGGAATAATATGTTCGCTGTCGAGATCAGAAGCCTTGACCAGCGAAGCGATCGCCGCTGCCGCTTCCAGGAACATGCTCGTGGTCATCGTTTTAGCGCGGCAATCTAACGCCCCTCGGAAGATTCCAGGGAATGCCAGCACGTTATTAATCTGGTTGGCGTAGTCGCTGCGTCCGGTCGCCATCACTGCTACATCTGCCAGAATCAGCTCCGGCTGAATTTCGGGAACTGGGTTTGCCATCGCGAAGACGATCGGCTCTTTTGCCATTGACTTCACCATTTCCGGCGTGACGACTCCTGGCGCACTTACGCCCATAAAGACATCTGCCCCTGCCATTGCGTCTGCCAGCGTTCCCGTTTGGGAGACAGCAAACGATCGCTTCTGTTCATTCAAATCAGCTCGGCTGCTAGACAAAATGCCGCGAGAGTCGCACAGGACGATGTGTTTCGCGCCTGCTTTCTGAAGTAATCGGGCGATCGCCACTCCGGCTGCACCCGCTCCGTTAATCACAATTCGGATCTCTTCCATCGACTTTTTGACTAGCTTCAGCGCATTGAACAACGCCGCCAAGCTGACGATCGCTGTACCGTGCTGGTCATCATGGAAGATTGGGATGTCTAACTCGCGCTGGAGCCGCGCCTCAATTTCAAAGCAGCGAGGGGCGCTAATGTCTTCCAGGTTGATGCCGCCAAACACGGGCGCGATGTTTTTCACGGTTTCCACGATCGCGTCAGTGTCCTGCGTTGCCAGACAAATCGGGAAGGCATCGACCCCGGCAAATTCCTTAAACAGCATGGCTTTTCCTTCCATCACGGGCAAAGCGCCTGCTGCCCCCAAATTGCCCAGTCCCAACACAGCGCTACCGTCTGTGACGATCGCTACCATGTTGCCCTTGGCGGTCAGGCTGTATACTTTCTCTGGATCTTCTGCGATCGCCGTACAAATTCGCCCGACTCCGGGCGTATACGCCATTGCCAAGTCGCCTTGATTCTTGAGCGGAATCTTGCTCTGGACGCTAATCTTGCCGCCCCGGTGCAGGTTGAAGGTGCGATCGTAGACATTTACGACCTTGATATTGTCGAGTGCCTTCACTGCCTCTACGATAGTCTCGGCATGTTCTGTACTGTAGGCATCAATGGAGATGTCCCGCAGTAGCTCTCGGCGCGTTTGCTCAATCAGATCGATCTGCCCGATGCTGCCGCCCGCTGAGGCGATCGCCTGCGTCACTTGAGCCAGCATCCCTGCCTGATTAGGAATCTGGATGCGGATCGTTAAACTAAAGCTGGGATTGGGGGTAAGTTTTACCATGCGATCGCTCTTTTGCCCTATTAATGTTACAAGCTGGAATGTTACAAGCTGAATTGGGTAAACCGATATCCTGACAAACTTTTCAATCTTACGTCTGTTTCTGCCTCAATTTAAAAGATCGGTTAACTGGTAGTTGTGCCCATTGGTACGATTCCTTCTATGGCTTCCCTCTATACAGAAATTGAAATCAACGCTCCTAAACCTGCGGTCTGGCAGGCGATCGTCCGCAAGGAAAATTGGCTGAAATGGAACACATTTCTGTACGATCGCAATCCTGACAGGCGGTTTGTGCAAGGGCAGCAGGTTCAGCTTTCGCTGCGACGACTGCGAGAAGAAGCGGAAACAGAGTTTGAGCCGCGCATTATCTTGCTTCAGCCGGAAGTTTGCCTGCGCTGGACTTACTCGGCTCCTGGCTTTCGCAGTGAACATGTGTTTGAGCTGCAAGAGGTGGACAAAAATCGCACTAAATATCTGCACCAGGAGTATTTCTCTGGCATTGTGACGCATTTGTTTCTGCCGTTTTTGCGGCAAGACGAACAGCAAGGGCTGCGTCGGATGGCGCGTGAGTTGAAGCAGTATGTAGAAGGCGCTAAGTGAAAGCGCTAAGTAGAAGCTATCTCACAATTCCTTCTTAAGAGAGTATCGGGCAACCTACCTGATCTCGATAGAATCAGGTTGAGTAATTCTGTCAGATCCCAGCGATCGGGTGAATCAGTATGCAGAGAACCATTTCTTCCACCGCTTTTTCCGCAGCGCCCGAACCAACTGACGCTGAGGAGATTCAACAGTTTCATCAGCTTCAAAGCCAGCTCCGCGATCGCTGGCAGTTTGCCAACGAAGACGAAAACGATATTTTGATCGTGCCGTCGCTGAGCCTGGATCAGCGCGAACTTCAGAAAGTGAAAGGCGTTCACCATTATGAAGAACGGCTGCTATTTTCGCTGATTCGGCTGCAAAACCCCCGAGCGCGGCTGATTTATGTCACCTCACAGCCGATTCATCCCAGCGTGATCGACTATTATTTGCAGCTCTTGCCGGGAGTGCCGTTTTCTCATGCCCGCGATCGCCTCCTATTGTTTTGCGCCTACGATGCCTCGCTAAAGCCGCTCACCCAAAAGATTTTGGAGCGTCCTCGACTGCTGGCGCGGCTGCGTGGGGCTTTGCGACAAGACCGAGCTTATATGATCTGCTATAACTCAACGACATTAGAGCGGGCGCTAGCCGTCCAGCTTGGCATTCCACTGTTTGCCGCCGATCCAGATTTGCTGTACTGGGGCACAAAAAGCGGTAGTCGAGAGATTTTCGCCGAAGCCAAGATTCCTCATCCAGACGGCAGCGAGTTAGTTTGGAACGCAGCAGATCTGGCGCAAGCTGCGGCTGCTCTCTGGGAGCGCCAGCCCCATCTGAAGCGCATCGTCGTCAAGCTCAACGAAGGATTTTCGGGCGGCGGCAATGCGATTCTGAATTTGCCGTCGCTAGAGTCTGTCAAAGCTGGGTCTGTCGAAGTTGAAAGCGCTGAAAGGGCTGCGCTGATCGCTGACCGCTTTGAATCAATGAGCTTTCAGAGCGGCACTGAAACCTGGGAGCGCTTCAGCAGCAGCATTGCGGAACTGGGCGCGATCGTCGAGGCGTTTGTCGAAGGCGAAGAGAAGCGATCGCCCAGCGTCCAAGGCACGATCACACCGATGGGCGAAGTCCAAATCCTTTCGACGCACGATCAGATTTTGGGCGGGCCCGATGGGCAAGTCTTTCTGGGCTGTCACTTCCCTGCCGATGAAGCCTATCGGCTGCAACTGCACCGCTATGGGATGCAGGTGGGACAGGCTTTGGCAAAGCGAGGCGCTTTGGAGCGGTTTGGCTTAGACTTTGTGGCGGTGCATCATCCCGATCGCCCCGGTGACGAGTGGGAGATTCAGGCGATCGAGATTAATCTTCGCAAAGGCGGCACTACGCACCCCTTTATGACTTTGAAGCTCCTGACCCACGGACGGTATGACTTTACGACCGGAATTTTTTACAATCAGGAAGGCAGACCCAAGTACTACGTTGCCACTGACAATCTTCAGAAAGATGCTTACAAAGGGCTAAGTCCTAGAGACTTCATGGATATCATTGCTCAGCACCATCTGCACTTCAATAGCAATACCGAGACAGGCACAGTCTTTCATCTGATTGGCTGTCTCTCAGAGTTTGGCAAGCTTGGCTTAACCAGCATTGGCAATTCGCCTCAAGAAGCAAAAATCCTCTACGAAAAGGTCATTCAAGCCCTCGATCAGGAGACTCAGCGCGATCGCCTGCCTGACTGTCATCCCGCTATTCCGACCTTCCCTAATACCTGGAATCGTTAGGGGGTGTCAGCAAGCTTCAATCATGCCTTTTTCCGGCACGCTCTTTTCTGGCAAGGTCGCTTCTAAAGTCAGGCAGTTGCGTCCATTCACCTGGAGACGATACTCCACCCGATCCATAAGGCGATTTAGAATGAGCCAGCCATAGCCGCCTTCCTGGTGTTCGGTCGGCGCAGGCGGCAGGTAAGTTGACAGATCGTAGCCTTTGCCATGATCCCAAATTTCTAAATGCAAATCGCGTTCTTTCAGTTCCAAGCGAATCAGGATTGGCAGGTTAGGTTGTTCGCGGTGAGCATGGCGCACTACATTCGAGTAGGCTTCTACCAGCACCAAACGCAAACGGCTAGATTGGCGCGTCCAATCGACCATATCTTCTAGCTCAAGCTTGAGCGATTCAAGCAGCCAGTCTTCTACGACGGTTAAAAATTTCAGATCGCTGGGGACATGGAGTTCAGTTCTCATCGCTTACAAAACCTCTAAGGAAAGTAAAGTTTGATCGTCTTCTTGAATCGGGTTGTAATCCTGGATTTGAGCCAGTAGGTTGTGTAAGTCGATCGGAGGTTGCTGGCGAAGTAAAAGCTGCCATAGACCCGTCTGTTGCAGCATAGAACTACTGTTCGGTTGTACATCAGTGGGAGCGATCGTGGCTTCAGTAATCCCATCGCTAGTTAGCAGCAGCACATCTCCTGAATTCAGTATCAGGCTCCCAGCATTTGCTTTCCAGACAGGCAAGATGCCTAACGGCACTCCACGCACGGTGAGATAGTTTGGCGTTAGTGCGGATTCGGTAGGCTGTGTCATCCTGGGCTGAGACCACACCATCGGATAAATATGCCCCGCATTGGCATAGACCAGGTTGCGGGTCTGGAGACTGTAGCGAATCAAGACCATCGTAATGAAGCAATTGCTGCCCACCAAATCTTCTGAAAGGTTTTTGTTGAGCGTCTGCATCAAGAGATTTGGCTCTGGGGGTGCTTCTTGCGAGAGTTCGCGCCGCAATAGAGAGATGGCACTCGCCATAAACAGCGCTGCCGGAACGCCTTTGCCAGAAACATCGCCAACCGCTAACCAAACATCGCCTTGAGGATGAACAAACACTTCAAAGAAATCACCGCCCACTTCTCGCGCTGGATGGCAAAGCGCTTGCACTTTTGCGCCTTCTAGCTCTGGCCAACTCTGGCGCAGCAGATTCGTTTGAATTTGCCTTGCCACAGATAGCTCTGCCTGCATCTGTTCGGATTGGGATTGGAGGCGTTGATAAAGCTTGGCTTGCGAAATCGCTAGAGCAACCTGCTCGGCAACGCCTTCAATTAGCTCGATCTCTTCGGTCGTCCAAGCGGGCGAGTCGCTGTAGCGGCATAACACCAGCGTTGCTAGCACTTCTTGCTGATAGACCAGCGGGACAAGGAGCTGGGCTTGCGGCAATTGAGCTGGGGTATCGCTGGTTGTAATTTCGCTGGTTGTGATTTGAAGGTGCTGCGGCGATCGCTGTTCTGGCGGCTGCTGGGGTAGCAATACTCCCAATGCTGTTAGACGAGGAGCCGATTGAGCGCAAGAGCCATTCAGTTCGGGCGGGGCGATCGCCGGATAAACAAAGATCTCTGGGCTAAACTGCGGCTTGGGCAGCGTGCCCACTGCCTCGACCGGACGCAGGACGCAGGCATCGGCAGCAAAGGCGTTGCCCACGGTTTCCACAATCTTTTGCAGCATACTCTGGTAGTCCAATGACTCTCGAATTGCTGTGGTGACCCGATTAAACAACGACTCTCGTCGCAGGGCGCGCCGCAACTCATCTGTGCGTCGCTTCAAAACTCGATAGGTTTCAGAGGCTTGCTGCACGACCGCTTTTAGATCTGCTGCACTCCAGGGCTTTGTAATGTACTTAAAGACTTTTCCGGCATTGATGGCTCCGACCAAATCTTCCGCATCAGTATAAGCAGTCAGCAGGATACGAATTGTGTCGGGGAAGCGATCGACGGTGCGGCTCAAAAACTCAGTTCCGTTCATCTTGGGCATTCGCTGGTCAGAAATGATGATGCTCATCTCGCCTACCCGCTCCATCACCTCTAGCGCTTGAAAGCCACTCTCTGCCTTATAAACCTCGAAATCTCGTCGAAACGTGCGGTACAGCAAGTCCAGGTTGTCTGCTTCATCGTCTACGACCATCAACCTAAGCTTGGCTGTACTAATTTCCGCATTTGTTTCGCCCATCTTGTCTTTTACCGCCGTACTTTATTTGTCTAGCGCTTTCACTTTATGGAACTTACGCAGATCAAGTGTTCAAACACCCGATTCTGAAGTCAACGTACCCGAAATTAGAGCTGGGCTATCAAAGCAAGAGCTGGGCTATCAAAGCAGCAAGTTGGCAAGCCGGAGTCGCGATCGGCTATACCTGCAAGCGGTTAAGGTATCTTGGAGGAAGTGGGAGTATCAAGGCAGTCATAGCTTTAGGCTACCACTCTGCCTGCGATCTTATCCCAAGTGATGGACTCTAAGGAGATTCTAATTTATGCCCAAAGCAACCTGGAATGGCGCAGTTCTCGCCGAAAGCAACCAATGCGAAGTTGTAGAAGGCAACTATTATTTCCCGCCCGACTCGATCAAGTCCGAATACTTCAAATCGAGCGCTACGCATACCACTTGTCCCTGGAAAGGCTTAGCCAGCTACTACACGATCGAGGTGGACGGCAACAGCAATGCGGATGCGGCTTGGTACTATCCTGAAGCCAAGTCTGCTGCCAAAAATATAGAAGGCTATGTAGCCTTCTGGCGTGGTGTCAAAGTGGAAGCCTAGATGAAATAGAAAAAGGCTTGGCGTTGCCAAGCCTTTTTCCTATCAGCGCCTTTTTCTATCAGCCCATCAGAATCACGTTATCAATCACATGAATCACGCCGTTATCTGCTTCAATGTCGGCGGCAATTACAGTTGCGTTCTTGACTTCAAATCCTTTTGCGGTTCTAATTGCGATCGGTGAGCCTTCTAGAGAAGTCACAGAGTCCACTTCAGCCAAGTCGGATTGTTTTAGTTTCCCAGGCACCACATGGAAAGTCAGAATTCGCGCGAGCTGGGGCGGATTTTGCACCAGCGTTTGCACGGTTCCGGGTGGCAGTTTTGCAAAGGCGGCATCGTTGGGTGCAAAAACAGTGAAAGGACCAGGGCTTTTAAGGGCTTCCACGAGTCCAGCCGCTTTGACTGCGGCAACGAGTGTTTCAAACGAGCCAGCGCCTACGGCAATGTCTACAATATCAGGCATAAGTTTAAACCAATCAACAACAAAGAATTAGCGATAGTCTTGCGTTTGTACATCTTGCAGACGGGCTTCTGGACGCAGGAACCGATCCATCTGCGCCTCAAAAAATTTGCGATTTGCCATGAGGTGATCGGGATTTGGATCGTCTAGCGGATAAAGCAGCGCCGATCGTAATGCCTGGATCACCGCAGAAGTAACGTTGTACATCGATCGCTGGAAGCTGACCGCTAGCTGCACCAGCCTGTCATCGTCGCCCCGACAGTGCTGCTGATAGTCTTCTATTAAGTATTGCGGCAAGAAGTGCAGCATATCTTGAGCTAGTAACGTGGGTGGAATTCCGGCTGAACCAACTGGAAACTTATCGGCATACAAAACGCCAAAGTGAAAATCCTTTTGTGTCGCAGGGACTTGATTGGCTTGGGCGTTGTAAGACTTGGTGCCTCGAAATGGCGAGGTGCGGTAGAAGACTGATTCTACATAGGGCAATGCCGCTTCATACAG
>JBBSFA010000020.1:0-11791 GCA_038239185.1 Elainellales cyanobacterium
CGCGAAGTCCTGGAAGAAAAGTTTCAAGCTGAACTGCGGAGTTAAACATTGTGCCTAAATATGTGCTGTGGGGCAGCTATTGCGAAAATGTCCTGGAAAAACGTGCCCCCCACCGTCAAGCCCATCTCGATCGCCTAGCTCAGCTTAAGGCGGCGGGATCGCTGTTCACGATCGGACCAACTCAGGACTTGACGAAGGTCTTTGGCGTTTATGAAGCGGCAGATGAAACAGCCGCTCGGAAGCTGGTGGAGGATGATCCTTACTGGCAGAACGGCATCTGGATAGAGTACGAGATCCTGGAGTGGATTCAAGCGTTTTAAGGATCGCGGATTAAATGTGGTGGAGGCGCAAAAATCACTGCTAATCGACTATCAGCGATCGCTCAGCCAAGACCCACGAGTTAAGTCCCATCGTGCCGTTGTCGCCGGAGCTTGGGACTTTGGTGGACGTTTTGAGAAGGCGGGCTGGAGCATAAGGAACAACAGCCAAGATAAAGATCCCTGCTGATGCTGACATTCCTGACGAAAAGTTGACCCACTACCTGCTGGTTTGGAAGCAGCGAAACGATAAGTCAAGCTTCCTAGCTCAAGCTGGGTTCACTCAAAACAATCCAGAAGCCTTAAAAATTGCGATCGCTCGACTGACAGAGACGGCAACGGCAGCAGAAGATGGAAAAAATGAGTATGGAATGTTTTACCGTGTTGAAGGGCAATTACAAGGAGTGGGTGATCAAAATTTAGCAGTTACTCTTGTATGGATACGATGGTACGTGGATGAGAGCTTCCATTTTGTGACACTGAAGCCTTGGAAGGAGTCTAGACATGGATCTTGAACTTTATCAACAAGTTGCGCTGTGTAATGATTTCCCAGAACATCAATTGCAAAAAGGGGATGTTGCGACTTTGATCGATCGCGTCCCTCATCCAATAGGTGAGGAAGCGGGCTGTATTTTGGAGATCTTTAATGCGGTTGGTGAATCGATCGCCGTAGTGGCTGTCCCGATAACGGCTGTAGAGCCTTTGCGATCGAATGAAATTTTGACGGTGCGGCAGTGGGCAGAAGCCAGCTAATGCTTCCTCGATCGCGAACTGCGCGCTGATCAATAGTTTATCTTGGCGAGGGCTTGATGCAATGCTAGAGATTAGAATCCAGGAAACGCGGGTTTATCGGGAAGCTCAGGAAGAAAAGGCTAAAGCGATCGCGCTCAAGATGCTCCGGAAAAACGTTCCGCTAGAGACAATTGCTGAATTCACTGGAGTTCCGATCGATCAACTTCAACAACTCCAAGCTGACCCACCGTAGCAATGACGATGGGGCGATCGCGGTATTCTCACGGGATTCACGAAAAATCCCCTTTCTAATCCAGAGTCCCAGTTTAGGAACTGATGCAAACCAGCCTGACTTGAGAGATGCGGATCAAAAAGGGGAACCGTATGATCAAGCAATTGACCAGCGATTGATAGAGCGTGAACTGTGCCGACCAGTGTAGATCAGTTTGGGAGTTTCGCTACAGATAGCGTGGTTTTTAATTTTTTGTCTAGCCTCACTCCAAATCTGGCGGCTTCAAATCTAAAAAATCTTCCTCTTCGATCTGGCGCAGCAGCTCTCGAATCATCACGACATCCTGCCCTCTGGAGGGAAGAACCGCCAAGTAGTCCTCTAAATCCTGCCTTGCCTCCGCCCAACGTCCTAGCTGAAAGTACAGCAACCCGCGATCGCGCTGCTCTCTCAAAGCATCTGGAAACAGCAACAAGATCCGCTCGATCGCAGCTAATGCTCGGATGACATCCTTTTGTTGGAGATAGATTGCCTTGAGGTTCGCTAGAATTCTTGCCAAAAAATATTGGGGGCTAACGGCTTCTAGATACTCTGGGCGCAGCTCGACCGTTCTGCCGTAAAGCTGATTCAGCCGTGCCTGACAATCTTCAGGAAACAGCACTTCGCCTTGGTGAAACGGATCGACTAGAATCTGGATCTCTTCGCCCACCGGACGAATCAGAAAATGACCCGGCATTCCCACCCCAACCATCGGAAAATTGATGCGACGGGCGATCTCCAAATACACTAGCGCCAGCGTAATCGGGATGCCCGTCCGGCGATCGATCACCTGATCCAGCAAACTGTTGCGAGGATCGTAGTAATTTTCGATGTTGCCGTAAAAGCCCAAATCTTCGTAGAGGTAGCCGTTGATCGTTTGAATAATCCGCAGCGGATAGGGTTCAGCGGGCAGCCGCTCTGTCACTTCAGCCGCCATTTGATCCAGCTTGTGCAAATAGTGCTCTACACTCAGCTCTGGATATTCTTCTTGCGCCAAATAGAGCGCCGCCTTTGCCAGGTCGATCGGCGCTTGGGTCTGATGAATCTCTTGGTAGAAGTGTTGTCGTGCAGGTGAAAAATTCATAGTTCCACCCTACAAGAAAGTCGATCGCTTTTTCATCCGTCTAAAAGCGGCTTAACCTCACTGGCGCTTGCTCTCTTTGGCTGAATTCGGCATGATTGAGGCAATCTTTACTCTCAAGGACTATGAGTCTTGTTTTGTTAGCCGCAGCGCTTGTGGTGTCGCTACTGGTGTTTGCCTTTTTGGTCAGAGTCGTGAAGGCGGCGGTTGGGGCAGCGATCGCGATTGCGATCGTGGTGTTTGCAGTGCAGTTCTTCTTTGGGATTTCACCCGATCGGCTGATTCATGAGATCAGCAATTTGTGGGGAAACTTATGGCATCAGGTTCGCGATCGCTAAGTCAAGATCGCTAAAGTCACGATCGTTAAGTCAAGATCTGCATCTCCATGAAAACTAGAGTTCTGCTTTTAGCGATCGCCTATCTCAGCTTTATTAGTCTAGGACTACCCGATGCCACGATCGGCATCACCTGGACATCGGTGCGAACCACCTTTGCGCTGCCGCAAAGTGGGCTGGGCGCGGTCTTGGTGTCGGCAGGGTTAGGTTACTTCATCTCTAGCTTCTTTGCCGGACAGCTAGTGCGCCGACTGGGTGTCGGCAGTTTGCTAGCTTTGAGTAGTGCGCTGGTGGCGATCGGCTTGGTGGGCTATGCGCTGGCTCCCGCTTGGCTAGTCTTCGTGAGCTGTGCCCTGCTGATTGGCGCAGGCTCAGGGGCGATCGATGCGGGCTTGAATACCTACGCCGCGAATCACTTCTCTGCAAAACAGATCAACTGGCTGCACGCCTGCTATGGGATTGGGATTACGTCTGGCTCGGTGCTGATGACGGCTGTTCTGGCAGACACAGGATCTTGGCGCTGGGGCTACGGGGCGATCGCAGTCTTGATTGGGCTGATGGCGACTACTTTTTGTCTGACTCGCAGGGCGTGGGAGCAAAGTCGCCCCATTGCCGCTAGCGTGGCTGCTTCGCCGTTAGAGCTTCCCGCAAAGCTGCCTGATCTGAAACTCCTCACAACGCTGCGACAGCCGCTAGTCTGGCTTCAGATCGCTGTGTTTTTTATGTACACGGGCGCAGAAGTAACGGTTGGACAGTGGAGCCTAACGTTTTATACAGAGGCGCGATCGATTTCGCTGGAAACCGCCGGGATTTGGGTGGGGCTGTATTGGGGCAGTCTCACGGTTGGGCGAATTTTGTTTGGCTTCATTGTGATGAGGCTGGGAACCGATCGCCTGCTGCGGCTCAGTACGTTTAGTGTAGTGGTCGGCAGTCTGCTCTATGCGATCGGTAGTCCAGCGCTGAGCCTGATTGGATTTGCCCTGATTGGCTTTTCGCTGGCTCCAATCTTTCCCTGCCTGATGGCACAAACGCCCTATCGCTTGGGTCACCATGCGACAAATGCGATCGGCTTTCAGGTGAGTGCGGCGATGTTGGGCGGGGCGATCGTGCCTAGCGTGACTGGGTTACTGGTGACTCATTTCAGTCTTGAGGTGATTAGAGCGGTTGTCGTGATCGTGGCACTAGCGCTCTGGTTGCTCCACGAAAGTTTGGTTCGTTTCTCTTTCTCTCATAAATTCCAAGCAAATCGGTAGAATTGAGCTTGTCAATTCGCCGATCGCCTCTAGAAATCATGACTTCTGAATCTGACCGTTCTGCCAGTCCGTTTTCGTCCGCAGAAATTGCCGCCGAAGGCATCAAGCCCGATGAGTATACAGAAATTGTGCGCCGCCTCGGTCGGCATCCTAATAAAGCCGAGCTTGGTATGTTTGGCGTGATGTGGTCGGAGCACTGCTGCTACAAGAACTCTCGTCCGCTGCTGAAGCAATTTCCCACTACGGGCGATCGTGTTCTAGTCGGACCTGGCGAAAACGCGGGTGTGGTGGATATGGGCGAGGGCATTCAGCTTGCCTTCAAGATCGAGTCGCACAATCACCCCTCTGCCGTGGAGCCGTTTCAGGGAGCCGCGACGGGCGTAGGCGGAATTCTGCGCGACATTTTCACAATGGGGGCGCGTCCGATCGCCATTCTAAACTCGCTGCGGTTCGGCAACTTAGAAGATGCTCGAACGAAGCGGATCTTTAGCGGGGTGGTTGCCGGAATTTCTCACTATGGCAACTGCGTTGGGGTCGCAACGGTTGGCGGCGAGGTCTATTTTGATCCGGCTTACTCAGGCAATCCCTTAGTGAATGCAATGGCGATCGGCTTGATGGAAACGCCAGAGATCGTCAAATCTGGCGCGAACGGCATTGGCAATCCGGTGCTGTATGTCGGTTCCACGACCGGACGCGACGGCATGGGCGGAGCCAGTTTTGCCAGCGCCGAGCTGAGCGATGCCTCGATGGACGATCGCCCTGCCGTACAGGTGGGCGACCCGTTTCTAGAAAAATCGTTGATCGAAGCCTGTCTGGAAGCCTTCAAAACGGGTGCAGTGATAGCGGCTCAGGACATGGGGGCGGCTGGCATTACCTGCTCTACGGCGGAGATGGCAGCCAAGGGCGGCGTTGGTATTGAGCTGGATTTAGACAAAATCCCCGTGCGTGAAACGGGCATGGTTCCGTATGAGTATCTGTTGTCTGAGTCGCAAGAGCGGATGCTGTTTGTGGCTCACGCCGGACGCGAGCAAGAGCTGATCGACATTTTCGAGCGCTGGGGATTGCAAGCGGTCGTTGCCGGAAGCGTGATTGCCGAGTCGATCGTCCGCATTTTGTTTGAGGGGGTGATCGCCGCTGAAATTCCGGCAACTGCGCTGGCAGACAACACGCCGATTTACCATCACGAATTGCTGAAGCAGCCACCCGACTATGCTCAAAAAGCCTGGGCATGGACAACTGACGAGCTACCGACTTGCACCGCAGACGGGATCGCAATCCAATCCCAGATGCAAAGCTGGAATCAGGTAGTGTTGACCCTGCTGGATAGTCCAACGATCGCCTCCAAACGCTGGGTCTATCGACAATATGATCACCAAGTGCAGAACAATACAGTGCTGTTGCCCGGTGGCGCAGATGCGGCAGTCGTGCGGCTGCGTCCGCAGGAGATGGGCGATCGAAGCGCACCCGCTCCAGCCTTGCGCGGCGTAGCGGCAACGGTAGACTGCAACGCCCGCTATGTCTATCTGCATCCCTACGAGGGCGCGAAAATGGCGGTGGCAGAAGCGGCTCGGAATTTGAGCTGCGTCGGCGCGGAGCCGCTAGCCGTCACGGATAATTTGAACTTTGGCAGTCCCGAAAAACCGATCGGTTACTGGCAGCTTGCCGAAGCCTGTCGTGGATTAGCCGAAGCCTGCTTGGAGTTTGCTACGCCTGTAACGGGCGGCAACGTTTCGCTTTACAACGAAACCCTGGATTCTGAAGGCAAGCCAGCGGCAATCTACCCAACTCCGGTGGTGGGCATGGTCGGGCTGGTTTCAGACATCACGAAAGTCTGTGGACAAGGCTGGCGATCGATTGGCGATCGAATCTACTTGCTTGGTATGCCGCTTTCCTTGCGTCTGCTGCCCTCCCTCAGTTTGGGCGGCTCTGAATATCTGGCAGTGCTGCACCAGACGGTTGCTGGATGTCCGCCGATCGCTGATTTTGAGCTAGAGCGTCGGGTGCAAGCTGCCTGTCGCGAGGGGATTCGGCAAGATTGGATTCGTTCGGCGCATGACAGTGCCGAAGGCGGATTTGCGATCGCTCTAGCAGAGTGCTGCATCAGTGGAAAGATCGGCGCATCGATCGCATTAGAGAGGGACTTAACGCAGGGCGATCGCTGGGATAGCTTGCTTTTCGCTGAAGGAGGAGCGCGGATTTTGGTTTCAGTATCGCCAGAACAGGCGTCGGATTGGGAAGCTTTTCTGGTGACTGAGCCAGGGTTACTGTGGCAGGCACTTGGAACTGTGACAGGCGATCGGCTGGTTGTGACTGAGGCATCTGAGCCACAGCCGCTGATTGATTTGGCGATCGCAGATCTAACCCATTGCTGGGAAACGGCGATCGAACGTCGGTTGTAGCGCTGAAAAAAGCAGGGAAGCGATCGCTTCCCTGCTTTTCAAAGTGTAGTTGCAAGTATTACTGAGCAGAAGGCTGGCTAGGTAGGAAGGCGATCGGATTGACCGCGCCTTGACCCGAAGGATGAACCTCAAAGTGAAGGTGAGGGCCTGTGCTGTAGCCAGTACTGCCCATCTCGGCAATTTGTTCGCCTTGACGAACGTGCTGTCCGGCGCGAACTAGGCTACGGTTCAAGTGACCATAGCGGGTTATGCTGCCATCTGGATGGCGAACATCAACCATATTGCCATAACCGCCAGAGTTCCAATCGGAATATTCCACCACACCATCGGCTGCGGCATAAACCGGAGTGCCCACATCAGCAGCAATATCAATGCCCTGGTGCATTCTGCCCCAGCGCCAGCCAAAGCCAGAGGTCAACAGACCTTTAGCGGGCCAAATGAAACCGTTGGAGCGAGCGCTGTCCGGTAGATAGGACTCTGCGCCAGACAACGGCGGCAGCGATGGAGACACGGTGCGACCCGTCAACGGTTGCCGCAAGGGGGCATAGCTCTCGGAGCCTAGCGGTGCCGTTGCCACTACGGTAGATTGAGCAGCAGGTTGAGTACTGCGCTGATTCAGAGGAGCTTGCACTACTGGATTGGTGCGGTTGACTACCGCTAGCTGATCGGCTCGGCTCGGAGTATCGCGCCGTGCGATCGCGATCGGCTGATTCATTGCGATATCAGCAGTGGTTAGCGTGCTTTGATGCTTTGCTCTCAGCGCTCTCACTTCTGCCAACAAATTGTCCACATAGTGAGGAGTAGCCACTGTGGTTTGAACGGTTGGCTGGGTTTCAGTCTGAACGGTGGGCTGCGCTGTGGGTTGGACAGTCAGCTCAGAGACAGGACGGACTGACCGAACAGCTCGCTCGACCGGGGCGATCGCCTCTGGAGAGACAGCAACAGTTTCCGGTGCAGCGGGGGCAGCCGTGGGAACCACCGGACGGGCAGACGGAACGTGCAGGACTTGACCGACAAAAATGAAGTTCGGATCGCTAATCCGATTGGTGTTCAGCAAAGTCACTTGCGGCACATTGTGAGCGCGCGCAATCTCAGCCAGCGTATCGCCTGGATTAACCCGATAGTCTTCCAAAGTGCCAGGTGCAACGGCAATCTGCTCTGGGACTGTGGGTCGCGCTACGGGTTGCGCCGTGGGCTGCGTCTTGGGGGCAGTTTCGGCAAGCTGGGCTTGTTCGGGCTGGACTTGTTCTGATTGCGGCTGTGCGCCTGCCTGATGCTGTGCCTGCGGGCTAGGAATATTCAAGGATTGGCTAATGCGAATCCAATCTGGATTAGACAAACTGTTGGTCGCGATTAGCTGGTGCTCTGATACCCCATGAGTTTGGGCGATCGCCGCTAATGTATCTCCAGGCTGAACCCGATAGGAAGCAGCAGGATCAGCGATCGGCTGAGATGGCTGCCCCCTGAGAGACTCAGTGGGAGGCTCAGTAATCATCGAACCCGATGGGTTTGCAGCCAGTGTTGCCTTGGTATCAACTGAACGGTGGGACTCCTCAGACCGTAACTCCGCCAAGCTCTGTCTCAACTTATCGCGCTGTTGATGCAGACGGCTTAATGCTGTATCGCGATCGGCTTTGGCTGGATCAGCAGGTGAAACCTGGGTTGCCGCTGACTGCGGAGCCATTGACATCGCAGGAACCTGATTCAAATCTGCTGATGCAACCAACGTCGATGCGTTGGGCTTCGCCATTGCAGCACTCGCGACCGGGACTTGCAGCACCTGGCCCGATTTCAAAGCTGCATCGAGCGCGATGTGATTAGCAGCGGCGATCGCAGCGACGCTGACCCGGTAGCTGCGGGCAATCTGCGCCAGCGTCTGCCCTTCACGAACTACATGCTCTACAAGAGTGATTGCGGCTGGGTTAGCCTCTGCCGACTGGGGCAAAATTGCAACTTGTGACGCAGAAGATAGAGTTTCGACTCCATTGGCTTCAGCCGCAGTTGCACCATCTTCGTGGTGGGGGAACACTAGGCTGGTCGCGCCCACTGATAGTGCTAAACCAAACATGGCAGCAGAAGTGCGTGCCTTACGGGTAACTCCGCTTGGAGCTTGTTCGGCTTGTTCGGCTGTTTCATGAGATGAACAGGAAACAGGCTTGACTTTCCGCAAAAATGCTCGCTTCAAGAATGACCTCCTAATGAGCAGCGTTTAACCTTTCTCGATAACCTTTCAGGTGAATCTTGATGACCTTTCAGGTGAATCTTGATGGCTCAAGTCACACAGGGTGGCGATCTAGATCACAGACACCGCCGTATGACTAGGTAAGATTACCCTGCTTTTTTGACTTAGACAAGCTTACACCAGTTAACAAAAATTTCAAGAGAGGGTGATTGGAGAAAATTGCATCTTTGGACAACGGATTTTCAAGTTTCAACCTGTCTAATGACCTCTGTCATTTGGCATATCTTCAACGGCACAGTGTACATCAATCAATAGCGCAATGGCATCTGATGATACCGACGAGAGGCACTTTTTTACTTTGTATTCAAGAATACGATCGAACCCCTTGCCTGACATGCTAAAAGCACTGTCCAGCTTCAGTTTTGAGCACTGAAACTGCCTAGAATCACTGGTTTTAATTCCGCAAAATCTTTTTAACAGAGGCTTCAGGTTTTTCTATCGAACCCAACATATTTGCCGCTTCTATTCATTGGTTTCACGGTTGACGGTATCTTTTTACACCGCAATTCGTCCCTAAAAGTACGGTACGCTCCCGCAGGCAAAGGAACGTAAACGATCGTGTTGTATCAATGTTTCTGGAGATTCAAAGTAGACTGCGATCGTCTCTCTCTACTGATAGAAATTTCTTATAGTAGACAAACGGTTTTGTAGTGAGGGCAACTAAAGCCAGTCCTCACTACAAAAATTTGCTTTTAGGGTGCATCCTGCTAGCTTTCAAAGCGCAATGGGTAGCGATCGCCCCGATTAAGCTCAGTACATTCGCAGATGCATATATATAGATGCAGCGTTCAAGTCCATCTAGACCGAGGTGTAGCGCAAGTCTAGCGGCTATAAAATCTGCACCGTTAGGGGGGGATACACCATCGACATTTAAGATTTCGGAAACCTAGGAAAAAATTTTTATGAATTTCTGAAGACTGCTCTAATTGTCGCTCTACTCTAAAGCGCCTAGCTGCCGTCTTGCCTCGAATAAACCGATCGCGACACTCACTGATAAGTTGAGGCTACGGACTCCCGTTTGCGCCATGGGAATCCGAACCAGCGTGTCACACTCGGTCAGCAAGTCGGGCGGCAACCCGGTGGTCTCGCAGCCAAACAGGAGCCAGTCATCTTCTTGGTACGCAAACTTTGCATAGCTGCATCGTCCTGAAGTGCTAAAGCCGATCCAGCGCCCACCTTTTTGCTGATGGTGCTGCCGAAAATCCTCGATTGTGGGGTGATAGTGCAAATCTACGAACTCCCAGTAGTCCAATCCGGCGCGTTTGAGCTGGCGATCGCTAATTTCAAAGCCCAGAGGCCCGACTAAATGGAGCGGAGTTTGAGTAGCAGCGCAGGTTCGGGCGATATTGCCTGTATTGGGCGGAATCAGCGGATTGACTAGAACAATCTGGGGCATATCAGCAATTTTTCGGAAACTGAAGCGATTAAAGCAGAATCAGGAGACTAATTTGGAAAATTAATCAAGTCACTGAAGAATAAAATCCGGAAGTTGAGACTTGAGAAAATCTGATAGCTCTTGGGTGCGATCGTAAATTGGTTGTTTGAAAGAAAAAATATAAATTTTCGATGAAGATAATGCTAACGGTTAGGTGGGCTACAAAGTCGATTTTTTAATCATTTTTGCAGGCAGGCTGTGAGTTAGCGGCAAAACTAGACGAAACTTAAAAGCCCAAAAGCCAGTTCAGCCGCGCAATGCGCGGCTGAACTGGCGAAAAAGCATATTCTTGTTAGCGCGATTTTTCTAAAGATCCCGTGGGATAAGTTATAGAAAAGAGCTGTTACGCAAAACTGTTTTTTATTAGAAATGGCAGCGCGCTGAGAATTTTACAACGGCATTAATCAACTGTGGCAAGGGGTTCAGTCGAATCTACTGGTGCTGCTTCAGCGTCTAGCTGAGCCTCTAGCCCTGCTTCTAGTTCAGATTCAATTCGGAGCCGATCGCAAAGCAGCGTATCCGCCAAAATGGCACTTGCCATTATGCCGGAGTGGATTTCTAGATTAGCGTGAGGCAGGGCTTCAAAGACAAGCCGCTGCCCTGGAAAAACGACTCGTTCAAAATACCAGTTGGGAATGTTGCTAATTCGAGCGACTTGGATCTTACTGGTGGCATTGACGTAGCAGCAAAGAATTGGATTTGCTGAGTCATCGGGTAAAGGATCAAGAAGTTGAGACATAGTTATGTGGAGCCTCATTAAGAAGTTTTCTCATGTTTAGACCCTAACATCCCCCGATCGTCGCTCGTTGTAAACGCGGCTACCATGTTAATACGACTGTGAAGGCTTTGTGAAGGTCAAGGTCAACGACCTGGTAACACCAGGAAGGTGTCTAATTTCTAGGGGTTTTGGGCTGTTTAATTCTGGTTTCAGCGATCGCTAGCCTTTCTGCACTTCTCTTAAAGTCAGTGGTATCGTGAAGTTATATGAACTCAAGTTTCAGAGTTCTCTTTAAAAACAGTTTGTTCAGTGAAAATAGTTTGTCCAGTTCAGCGACTTCTGACCCGTTTTGAGATCGTGACGTTACGGTAGCCGTTATGACAGTGCAATTCCCACAGACTCGTGAAGCGCAAAGCCTCATCAGTGAGCGCATTCTCTACGTCCGTCTCCCCTGCAACCCCATCTTTCCAATCGGCGTGATTTACCTTGCCGATCATATTCACAAGCTTTTCCCAGAAATTGAACAGCGGATTTTCGACCTAGGCACGATTCCGCCGCTGGATTTTAATCGTGCGCTCGATCAGTGTATCGACCAATTTCGACCGACGCTCCTAGTTTTTTCGTGGCGAGACATTCAGATCTATGCGCCTGTGGGAGGACGGGGAGGCAATCCGCTCCAGAATGCCTTTGAGTATCAGTACGCCCGGAATCCGCTGGTGAAACTGCGCGGCGCACTGGGCGGACTGCGGATGGTCACCTCTTATTTAAAGGAACTGCGGCAAAACACAGGCTTGATTAAGCGCGGCTTGAAAAGAGCGAAACGCCATTGTCCGGATGTACGGCTGGTAGTCGGCGGCGGTGCAGTCAGCGTGTTTTATGAACAGATGGGGAAAACCCTGCCGCAGGGGGCAATTATTTCAGTGGGGGAAGGCGAAACGCTGCTGGAGAAGCTGCTGCGGGGCGAGAGTATTGTCGGAGAGCGCTGCTATATGGTGGGTGAATCATCCCCTC
>JBBSFA010000021.1:0-11682 GCA_038239185.1 Elainellales cyanobacterium
CCAGCTCCCGCTAATCAATATCTTGCTATCGGGGAAAAAAGCTAGCGCTGCGATCGCCCAAGGATGCCCTGATAAAACGCGCACACAATTCCACGTAAAAGTGTCCCATAGGCGAATCGTCCGGTCTTCGCTGCCCGTCGCTAGCCACTTGCCATCGGGGCTATAGGCGATCGCCCTGACTGCCCAAGTATGACCTCCTAGCTTCTGAACATCTCTCTGGGTGGCGACATCCCAAACTCGCGCAGTGGTGTCGGCGCTGGCGCTAGCAAGCTGGGTTCCATCTGGACTAAAGGCAATGGCATAAACCGCCAAGCTGTGCCCCTTGAGCGTGGTACAGTCTCCTGTTTGCAGATCCCACAGCTTCACTGCTTTGTCAGCGCTAGCGATTTGCGTTCCATCTGGGCTAAAAGCGATCGCATTCACATGATTTGTGTGCCCCGCTAGCGTCTGGATCGGCTGATTCTGCTGCCAGTCCCAAATTTTGACGGTGCGATCGCTGCTGCCGCTGGCTAGAATCGCGGAATTGTGCGGATGAAAGGCAACCGCTTTGACAAATTGAGCATGAGCAGACAGAACCGCCTGTTCCTTTCCGGTTGCCGCAGACCAAACTCGAATCGTTTTGTCGTCGCTCCCGCTAGCTAGCACGGTTTGATCTGGTGCGATCGCCACAGAGTTGACGCTGGGAAATACGCCTTGATGACCGACTAAAGTCGCATAGCATTCCCAGCTAGGTGAAGCAGGAACAACAGGTAAAAGGATTGGCTTGCGTCGTGTCGGTGGCAATGTGGCGATCGCTGCTGCTGCCGTAGGAAATCGCTGGCTCAGATCCGGGGCAATCAGGCGATCGAGCAGGCGAATCAGCGCTTGCGTGTCATCGCGATCGCCCGAATCGACCCAATAGTTTTGCCAAACCCAAGCGTTAGTCGAGCTATCAAACAGATCGAAAGGTTGAATGCCTGTGAGTAAATAAATGCAGGTCACGCCGAGGCTGTACAGATCACTGGCAGCGATCGCTTGACCTCTAATTTGCTCTGGTGCAGCGTACTCAGGACTGCCGCTAAGTTGATTTAGCGCACCCCAATCTACCAGCGTCAAGCTGCTTGCTACACCAATAATATTCTCTGGTTTAATGTCACCGTGAATGATTTGCAGCGCATGAGCAATCTGGAGGATCGGCAACACAGTCTCCAGGATTTGCCACACTTCCGCCGCTTCAAATCGACCTTGTGCTGCCCAAAGGGTCGCCAAGTTTTCGCCAGCGATATACACCTGCACCAAATAGAAATAGCCTGCTTCTTCAAAAGCATCTAGCAGCGCTGGCAGCGACGGATAGTTGCCTAATGCTTTCAGGCGATCGATTTGCGCTAGACGATCTTCCTCTGAGGCAATATCAGCGCTGCGATATTGCTTGATCACAGACAATCGATCGGAGTCAGTCGCCAAAAAAGTTCGGCTCAGTCCGCCTTGCCCCAAGAGCTGAACCGCCCAGTAGCGATTGTGCAAGCACAAAGCAGAGCCACAGTGATCACAGCGAATGGCTTCGGCTGAATTCTGTGGCTCCGCACAACTCGGATTAAAGCAGAGTCGCTTATAGCTCTCCATCAGGTGCAGGTTTTACGATCAGCGGCAAATCATAATTGCCATTATCGCCCTCATGATCGCCATTACTGCCGTTCTCAGGCTTGTCTTGCGGCTGCATCTCCTTGGTTTGGTTCCAGAGCATCATGCCCATCACGGCATCGATCATGCCACCGCTGCTGCTGCCGCTGACTGCCACATCTGGAACCACCCGCACGTTGCGATCGCCAATTACCTGCATCAGTTGTAGCGCGGTGTAAGCCTGTGAACCCAATGCATTCACACCTGCGATATAGGCATCAGCTTTGGCTTCCCCGGTGAGTCGAATCGACTCCGCTTCACCGTTTGCCTGCTTCACTCTGGCATTGGCGTGCAGTTCGGCAATCTTCACGCCTTCCTCCGCCGTGACCACTTCTTTTTGGATGTCTGCCAATGCCGTTTCGCGGACTAGCTCTTGGCGCTGCGCTTGGGCAAGCTGCTGGACTTCGTAGGTTTTCTGCTGCTCCTGGGCAATCTTGCGATCGGTCAGCGTCTGCATTAGCTCGTTAGGCGGCGTGATCAAGCCAATCAGCGTGTCTACCGCTTGGACATCATAGGCGCGCAATGCCTGCCGGACATGCTCAGCGGCTTCAGCCTGACGTTCGCTGCGGGCAATCAGGAAATCTAGAATCGTGTATTCCTGAGCCGAGTTGCGGAAATAGTTGCCGACGATCGGGCGCAGCACCTGATCAACAAGATTTTGCATAGAGCCAAGTCGCGAAATCACTTTAGGTGCATCCAATGCGCCCACATGAATCACTTGGAAGACCTCTAGCTCAAACGTGAAACCATCGCACGACAGCAGCTTCAAGGCGTTGAGGTTAGAGTCATAGCCATGTTCGCCGCTAAAGCGCGAGGTGAAGTTCAACACAATATTCGTCGTGGGAACTAGCTCAACCTTCATAATGTGCGTATTCAGCGGATGCCGACCGGGATAGAGCGGCTCTACCCAAACGCCTTTATCGCCCCGGTTGACGAGATTGCCGTGCGTAAAGGAATCGCCGCTGATGTCCTGGTGCGATGCCCCCACAAATGAAATCACGACCCCGACATAGCCGATCGGCACTTCTGTCATCACAGCCTGATCAACCTGGGCAAACCAGGGATTCAGGTTCCACGCGCCAGAGAGCACAACTTGCTCCTGCAAGCCGCGCCGTCCGTGCCCTGCGATAAACTTTTGTGCCTGCTGAAAGTTATCGTGACTCGGAATAATTGGACCTGCAATTTCGCCTTCTTCGATCGGCATCCCGTCTAGAACGGTGACAATCCCGACTTTGTCCGGTTTAATTTCGTACAGTTTCAACAATGCCGGAGCCATGTCATGTTGACTCGCATTCGCTGAACTAATCACGCCGAACTGCGCCGTATTGATCCGGTAAGTTCCGGCGGTAAGAATGCCTAACTGCCGACCTTTTTCGCCGCCGTTGGTCAAAAACTGGCGGGCATTCTGGAAGTCTTCGCAGTCCACGACCTTACCCAAAATGCGATCGGGCGGAATCGCGCGTCCGTCATTGGCAATCACTAAGCCAATCTCGCCTTGAGGAATCATCAGCACCGTTTCTTTGCGGACGCTATACTGCCAAGGGAAATAGCCAAAATGCCAGCCCGGCGAAAGCGTATCGGCTTGGAAACCTGCCTCTCCGTTGAGGGCAACCAACTGTCCCGCAGTCAGGCTTTTGCTAGAAAATTTCTTGGTGACGATGCCAACTTCTCGTTCTCCTATCACGATCAGTCCGGCAATCCAGCCAATTCGCGGCAAAAAGATCATCAGCAAAATCACACCGCCGATCGGGTAAACCCAGAATGGGAACCCCACGGAAGGAATCAACATGAGCTGCGGCTGGGCTTGCGGTTGGGCTTGCAGTTGCACGTGGGCTTGCGGTGCGATCGAAACGGGCTGCGCCGTCGCATTATCTGCGATCGTGCTTCCGGCGATCGCACCTCCGGCGATCGTGATTGTGCCTGCCAGCAACGACGACATGAGCAACACGCCCCGACGCAAAACAGTAAACTTGTTCATGATTTTGAATTCTCCTAAGAATTCTTTGAGATAGAGGGCTAAGCCAGTAGAGACTAATGGAATCTGTAAAGAAGGCTAAGGGATGGAGCGCTAACCTTCTTAATTGCATATCGGATCGATTCTCTGAGTTGATGCCCTTTCGTTACAAAAAATAACGTTGCGAACTAATGACGTTGCGGATATTAATACGGAGCGTTAACAACTCATTGCTCTACTCTGGCACAAGCCTCTAGCAAACCGCTCTCATTTTTGGGATCATTTTAGAACTGCTCCAGCCCTAAGCTGTCCTTAACCTGCTTTAGACTATGCCAAACCCATCTGCTTCACAGTTTTCAGCCTCGCAACGATGGCGATCGCTCACCCCCTATCTATTCCTGCTGCCAGCCCTGCTAATGCTGACGCTAACCGTTTTCTATCCGGCGCTTCAGGCGTTCTACCTCAGCTTCACGCGATATGGCTTTGACATTACTCAGTCGCCGCAGTGGGTCGGGCTAGAGAACTTTCAGCGGCTCTGGGGCGATCCGATCTTCTGGAAAACCCTACGCAACACGATCGTCTATCTGATTGGCGTGGTGCCCATTCTGGTGATTGTGCCGCTGGGGTTGGCTTTGCTGGTCAATCAAGCTGTACCGGGCATCCGCTGGTTTCGAGCGGCTTATTATGCCCCTGTGGTGATTTCGATGGTGGTAGCGGGAATTGCTTGGCGCTGGCTCTACTCAGAAACAGGCTTGTTTAATCAATTTCTGCGCTGGGCGCATTTGTCTGAAGCGGGGATTCCTTGGCTCACCAGTCCGCAGTTTGCCCTGTTTAGCGTCATGGCAGTCACCGTTTGGAAAGGCTTAGGCTACTACATGGTGATCTATCTGGCAGGATTGCAGTCGATTCCGGCAGACCTTTACGAGGCAGGGGCGATCGATGGCTCCGACGGCTGGCGCAGGCATTGGGACATCACCATTCCACTGATGCGTCCCTACCTGTTTCTCGTCGCCGTGATATCAGCGATTTCTGCGACCAAGGTGTTTGAAGAAGTTTACATCATGACCCAGGGTGGACCGCGCAGCAGCTCCAAGACGTTGGTCTATTACGTCTATGAGAGCGCATTTCAAGATCTGGAGATTAGCTATGCCTGCACGATCGGTCTAGCGATGTTTCTGCTGATTCTGCTGCTTTCTCTAGTGCGGCTAGCGATCAGTCGTCAACCTTCGGCGGATTTGCAGTTCTGAGCAGTTGATAAACTAGATAGAAGCAAGAAAAGAGTGAGGAGTTATGAATCCAACAGAAGTGGATTGCACAACCGCTTGTGTCAATGGCTGTGTCCTGGGTGACGAGTGCCCCAAGCAAGAATACCGAGACAAAGCAGCTCAGTTTATCCAGGAAACCTCATTGGATCAGATGCTGGCGATCGCTGAAGCTGCCCGCATCAAGAAGGCAACTGCTCCACCACAATGGGTCTTTCCAGAAGACGGAGTTCCAAAAAACGACTAAAAAAAGGGGCAGGTTATCTGCCCCTTTTTTAAAGGCTCTCAGTTTTCTGACTTTTCCTCTGTTTTATGCTCGTGTTTATGCCCGTGGAAGCGGATTCCTAAAAACACATCGTAGAGAAAACTCCAGAAATCTTTGCCCTGAAAGACTCCTAGCGACTGATGGCAGCCTTTAGCATCCAGCAGCGGACGAGTCGCTTGATACGCTCCCTCATACTTGTACCAGGGGATTGAAGGCCACAAGTGATGGATCAGGTGGTAGTTCTGCCCCATGATCAGCAAGTTGAGGACGCGATTCGGGTAAACCCTGGCATTCTTCCAGCGATCGCGCTCCCGAAAAGGGCGATGCGGAAAATAGTCGAAGAACAAGCCAAGCGCCAACCCGACGACGAGTGCCGGAGAAAACCAATAGTTAAACAGGTAGTCCAAAAAGCCGTAGTGAACCGCCAGGAAAACGATCGTCGCAAAGATCAACCTTGCCAAAAACCACTCCAACAGCTCAAACTTGCGCCAAAGCCGCCGCTTGAAGAAAAACACCTCGTGGTAAAAGAACCGAGGGGCGATCAACCAAAGCGGACCGTAGGTTGAGACAAAGTGGTCTGGATCATTGTCAGGATCGTTGACATTCGCGTGATGCTGCATGTGTACCCGCGTAAACACAGGATACGAGAAGCCCAGCATCAAAGCGCTGCCGTGACCCAGCACTGCATTCATGATTCGATTGCGATGTGCCACATTGTGTGAGGCATCGTGGATGACCGTCCCTACCAAATGCAGAGCAATGGTATTACTGACGAAACAGAACCAATTCGGAAAATCCCATAGCCAATAACCTAGAGTTGATCCAACTGCGATCGCCACTGCTGCCAAAAAAAGTAGCAGCGTTGGATTTAGCGCACCTGGCGAACCCAAAAACTCCTTTGGCACAGTCAGGGGCTTCACTGCCTCCGACACCATTATTTCTACTCCTTAACAGTCACCCTTGCGTAGTATAGGCTACGGAGCCGCATAGAATAAAGTTTTGTGAAATCAGGGGATTTAATCGAAATTGGGTTCATTACCTCACAATTGCTAATACTTCGGCAGGAGAATGGTCTGAGGCGGTCGATCGAGCGATCGAGCACTCACCTTTTCAGAATTCATCTTACCTTGATGGAAGATTGCCCCTACGAGTTGAGAAAATTCATGAACTTCATCAGTCTTTTCCGCAATACTACTGAAGCAAGGTGAGGTTGTAATTGGCGCTCAAAAAGGGCTGCACGCCTGATTGTTATTGGCTCCTCAGCCACTAGAAAGATCGAGAAATGTCTGAAAATCCCCCTAAGGTAATTCGCCTCATTTCCGTACTTTCAACCTAACTTTTCTAGTGCAGACACCCTATTAAGTGACATATAGCAAAACGTAGCGCCAAGAACACCTGACACTAAAAAAGTCAGGGCAACCCATCAACCAGCCCCCCACTGGGGTGTAGATACTGTGAGGACGGTATGAACACTCGCTCTTTTGTCGGTCGTAACAAGAAATTAAGCCTTGCTCAATCTGCTAGCGCTCAGCCTGCTAGTGCAGCCCCACAGTCTCGTGCGGCTCAAGTTCAGAAGCGCTGGCAGCCCAGACTAGCTCGTAAGCAATTCAGCCTCAAGCCTACCCCAGCAAACATCGCCGCAACGATCGATCGCCCTACCTTTGTACCCCACTATAGCCCTGCCGAATTGACGCTGCGGCGGCAGCAGGCACTCGCCTGCGCTCATCGGGGCGATTATGCAACCGCGATCGAGCTATTCAGCCAACTGCTAGAGCAAAATCCAGAAAGCGCGATCGACTATAGCAACCGAGGACTTGTCTATTTCAAAAGCAGGCAGGTTGCGAAAGCGCTGGCGGACTACGATAAGGCGATCGATCTGAATCCAAAGCTGGACAGCGCTTATAACAATCGCGCCAACTCTTACGCCGCCCAAGGGCAGTACTTAGAAGCCATTTTGGATTATGATATCGCGTTAGACTTAAATCCCGGAAATGTAAGAGCCTGGATTAACCAGGGCATTACGTTCCGCGAATTGGAAATGTACGAACGCGCCTTAGAAAGCTTTGATGTCGCCCTTTGCCTCGATCGCTTAGAGGGACATGTTTATGCGGAGCGGGGTCGGACTTATCACCTGCGAGGCGATTGGAACTGCGCGATCGCAGATTATCGCCGCGCTTCCGCCAAACTGCCACAGTTTACCGAATCCGTTTCAGATACAGCAGTTCGGCTGCGGCTTCAAATCGAAGGCTGGACAAATGTGCTTCTAGAGGCTGCTGTTGAAACAGATCCTCAGTGGAAGCTTTAAGTTAAAACCTCAGTTATACAAAACACAGTAGGAGAGGTAGTGAAACTACCTCTCCTACTGTGTCTTAAGGCAATTCGGATTTAATCGATCGAAATGGACTGAGGCCCATTATTCGTGCCATTAGCATTGATCGAAGCAGAGTAAGAGGGCGATCCGGTTTGATTGTCTAGCCAGCTTTTGACTGGATCTTCAGCGAGGTTGAGACGCAGCAGACCTGAAACGAAGCCGCCCAAGAAGGCGATCGGATATCCAGAGAGTTCTTTGAAAACCGGGGTTAGCTCGTCTAAAAACATAGAAGATCTTTTTATCTGAGACAGGTACGCTTCTGATCCTAGCGTGGGAATTCAGCGCTGCGTCAAGCCACAGAAGTCGATACGAATATTGATTGCGTCCTGAGCTTGTTCAAAACTTTAATTTTTCAGGGCTTTTTCTTTACTGCTGCTTCTTTTCTACTTTTTAGGATTACGGTGACAGCTATTTGCAACCCAGAAGATTGCCCATTCAGTGGCAGAGCCAGTCCAGTCGTAGAGAGTCACTCTTCTTATGAACTCACTAAAAAAAAGTTGGGTTTCTATCCCTGTTTTCTGTCGGCTTCTGATTATCGTTGGTTTGGTTGCAGGAATTTCACTGCGGTTTGTCAATCTGGAAGGCAAGGTTTACCAGCATGATGAAACCTTTACGTCGCTGCGTCTGTCCGGCTACACCGAAGCTGATGCTGTAAAAAATCTATCTAAGGCAGGCGTGGTTAGCCTCAGCGATGTGGCGCAATATCAGCAGAGCAATCCCAAAACCGGAGTCGTTGAGACGGTTAAGGGCTTGGCGGCTGAAGAGTCGCAGCTCACTCCGCTGTATTTTATTCTGGCGAAATTTTGGACGGGCTGGTTCGGGGATTCGATCGCCGCCATTCGGACATTGTCTGCGATCGGCAGTCTTTTGGCTTTGCCTTGCATGTATTGGCTTTGCTGGGAGCTATTTGAATCGGCTTCGGCCGGATGGATTGGCATGATGATCCTGGCTATTTCGCCTTTTCAGATCCTCTACGCCCAAGAAGCCCGTTCCTATAGTTTATGGGCAGCCACTATTCTGTTGTCTAGCGCCGCTCTGGTGCGGACAATGAGGGTACAAACAAGGGCAAGCTGGCTGATCTATGCCGTCACCTCGGCGCTAAATCTTTATGTCTACTTGTTTTCAGTCTTTGTCGCGCTCGCTCACGTCCTCTATGTGCTGGTGATTGAACGATTCCGACCCAATCGACGGATGCTGGCGTTTGCGATCGCTTTTGGCTTGAGCCTGCTGGCTTTTGCCCCCTGGATCTGGGTGCTCCTGAGTACGACAAAGCAAATCAACCACGCGACCCGCTGGACATGGACGGTCGATGATAATTTATCTTTAGTTGATATCTATCGCCAGACTCTCTACTACCTGAGCACGGGATTTGTCGATATTTTTAGCTATCAACCCGCCGCACCTGCGAAATATTTTTTCTCGTTTTCCTATTGGCTAGTCCGCTTCCTGGTGATTTACGGGCTGTATTTGCTTTGCCGCAAGATGCCGCCGCGCACCTGGATATTTGTCGCTTCATTGCTTCTTGTTCCCGCGCTGGGACTGATTCTGCCTGATCTACTTTTTGGCGGCACAAGATATCTAGTTCCCCGCTATGTGGTTCCGCTTTATTTAAGCTGCCAGATCGCGGTCACCTATGTCCTATCCCGGAAATTACTAACGTCTCAGCCGTCAGAACAAAAAAATCAAAGACGACGATGGGTCTGGCAGGGAGTTACGGCGATCGTGTTGTTCATCGGGTTGTTTTCCGGCAAGTTAATTGCGGAATCCAGCAGTTGGTGGAACAAGATGATCAACAATAACAACCCGCACATCGCCCAGATCATCAACCAAGCCGATCGCCCTTTGCTAATCAGCGACACAGGGCTAGGCGATCTGCTCTCGCTCAGCCACTATCTCGATCCAAAAGTGCATTTGCTAGTCAGACCCTACTGCTACACTGCCTGCCAAGTCGATCCAGCTTATCGAGAACTCGAACTCTTCCCTTACCTGCCGCCGATTCCGTCCGGCTATAGCGATGTCTTTATTTACTACGCTCGTCCTCAGCCCCCCTGGAAGAAACGCTTAGCGGAGGCAAAGTATCATCCCCTCACCGTGTTGGCGAACAAAGACGAAGAGTGGCTCTGGAAAGTTAAAGCTCAATAGTCTAGATTAATCCCGACAAAAAAAGTCGGGATTGTTTGACCCTGTTTTCAGGGCGTGTTACTATCCATCAACATCCGGTGAGAAAAGACTGACTCTGCCTTGCTGGACTCTAGAGCCGAAAAAATTAAGGCTTTGCTACCGTCAAGCGTGTTAAGAAAGGACGAACCATGACCCAGGCGATCGAAAAACTCTCGGCTAGAACTGCCACTTTCACGGGCTTAAAGTGTAAGGAATGCGGCACAGAATACGAAGCCAAAGCCATCCACGTTTGCGAAGAATGCTTTGGTCCGCTGGAAGTCGCCTATGACTATAGTCAGCTTCGCCGCACCGTGACTCGCGAAACCATTCAGGCGGGTCCTAACTCAATCTGGCGTTACCGTGCTTTCTTGCCCGTAGAAACCGATACGCCGATCGATGTCGGCACAGGCATGACCCCGCTCCTGCAAGCCAACCGCCTCGCTCGTCGCCTGGGTCTGAAGCGGCTGTACATCAAGAACGATGCGGTCAACATGCCCACCCTTAGCTTCAAAGATCGGGTGGTCTCTGTAGCACTGACTCGCGCTCGTGAACTAGGATTCACGACCGTATCCTGCGCTAGCACGGGCAATTTGGCAAACTCGACCGCTGCGATCGCCGCTCACGCCGGACTCGACTGCTGCGTGTTCATCCCCTCTGATCTCGAAGCTGGCAAAGTCCTGGGCACGCTGATCTACAGTCCTACGGTAATGTCGGTTCACGGCAACTATGACCAAGTGAACCGCCTCTGCTCCGAAGTTGCCAACACGCACGGCTGGGGCTTTGTCAATATCAACCTGCGCCCTTACTATTCGGAAGGCTCTAAGACTTTAGGTTACGAAGTCGTTGAGCAGCTAGGCTGGCAGTTGCCCGACCACATTGTGGCTCCATTGGCATCTGGCTCTTTGTTCACCAAAATCTACAAAGGTTTCCAGGAATTCATCAAAGTCGGTCTGGTAGATGAAAAGCCTGTGCGCTTCAGCGGCGCGCAAGCGGAAGGCTGCTCTCCGATCGCCCAAGCATACCGCGACGGACGCGACTTCATTACTCCCGTCAAGCCCAACACGATCGCTAAATCACTGGCGATCGGCAATCCGGCGGACGGCATCTATGCGATCGAAGTGGCGAACAAGACGAATGGCAGCATTGAGTCTGTGAACGACCAGGAAATTATTGATGGCATCAAGCTGCTAGCAGAAACCGAAGGCATCTTTACCGAAACCGCAGGCGGCACCACGATCGCCACGCTCAAGAAGCTAGTGGAAGCAGGCAAGATTAGTCCCGATGAAACCACCGTGGTCTATATCACAGGTAACGGTCTGAAAACCCAAGAGGCAGTTCAAGGCTATATTGGCGAACCGCTGACGATCGAACCGAAGCTGGAAGCGTTTGAACGGGCATTGGAGCGCTCCCGGACGCTCGATCGCTTGGAGTGGCAGCAAGTCAGCGTTTGATCTCGTCTGATCTTTCGATCTTCTGATCTTTTGATCTATAGTGACAGGGCGCAACTTACCTCTACCGTTGCGTCCTGCGAAACAAGCTTTTATCCTTCATCCCCTATCCCTGCAAAATGGCTGTCAAAGTTCTCATTCCCACTCCACTGCAAAAATTCACTCGTGACCAAGCGACGCTCGACTGTGAAGGCGGCAGCATCAGTGAGCTGCTCGATTCGCTAGAGCAGAGCTTTCCGGGGATCAAATCTCGCTTGTGCGATGAGCAAGGCGAACTGCGCCGATTCATCAACTTCTATGTCAACAGTGAAGATATTCGCTTTCTGGAAGGCAAAAACACGGCATTGAGCGCGGGTGATGAAGTGAGCATTGTGCCAGCGGTTGCGGGCGGCTGATATTTACCTAAAGACAAGTCCCCAGATTCCTTAGCAAGAACAGATTTTGTAAGCGAGCGAAGCCATGCCAGACGAAGAAACAACTTCCCCACAAAACCCCACAGAAGTTCCTCCAGTCACCGACTCGATCGCGCCAGATGCCCCGGATGTTAATGCTCCCGAAGCCGC
>JBBSFA010000022.1:0-11645 GCA_038239185.1 Elainellales cyanobacterium
ACGGTAGCCAGCAGATTTCTGGCTTTCATTCTGGGGTAGATATTGGCACAGGCGATGAACATCCCGCCGTAGAAGCCGCCAGAAAAGGAATCGTCAAATCGGCTGGCATGACGGACGGGGGATATGGCAATTTAGTCGAAATTGATCATGGCAATGGGCTAGAAACTGCCTACGCGCATTTAGATAAGATCACCGTGAGAGTGGGCGATCGCGTCGATACAGACACCGTGATTGGCTACGCAGGGGCAACGGGGAACGCTACAGGGAATCATCTCCACTTTGAGGTGCGCCAGAGCGGCGAGGCGGAGAATCCGGAAGCTTTCTTAAATGTTGCTTGATCCCTCTGGTAGATCTTCTAATCTTCCTCCTGAAGGACGGCACAATGCGATCGCCTCGGTACTTTGGTAGGAGTAAGTCAATTCATAAGAGTTGACAGATTCTTATTCAAGTGGGGGTACACATGCTTCACAGAAGCAAACTTTCAATTCAACTTTTAACTGGACTCCTTAGCGTAGGATTTTTGAGCGCTGTGGTTGCTCAGCCTAGCAGTGCAGCACCTGCGGCAAGTTCGCCAAGCTCAACCAGTGTACCTGCAACGGGCGGCGAACCCTCTACAACCAGCATTCCTAGCCCTGCTGATTCAATGACCGACTCTACGCAAAGCGGCAGTTCGACGCAGTCAACGCCTAGCGATCCCAATGCACCCAGTACTGATCCAAATGCACCTGCAAATCTAACGCCCAACCCTTCGCAGTCGAACGATCGCAACAGCATACCTCGATCGCCTGCAACTACCAACCCAGGTAGTTCCATGCCAAGTGGTAGTTCCATGCCAAGTGGTAGCTCCATGCAGGGCGGTAGTTCAACGCGTTCAACCCCTGCGACCGGATTGCCTGCTGTAGGCGGTGAACCTGCTACAACTAGCATCCCCAGCCCAACCGACTCAAACGGTTCCATGCAGCGCGGTAGTTCCATGCAGACTAGCCCGATGCAGTCCTCACCCAGTGACCCTGCAACGTCCGACCCTACAACGCCAAGTGCTGATCCCAATGCACCCGCAAACGTAGTGCCCAACCCTTCGCAGTCCAACGATCGCAACAGCGTTCCCCGTTCGCCTGCAACCACCAACCCAAGCAGTATGCAGCATAGGGGTAGTTCGTCGCCGCAAAGCGCCAATCCCACGCATTCAAGCTATACCGCCAGTATTCTGGTTCCCAACGCTAACCCCAATGCGCCTTTGAACATCGTGTCCAATCCTTCGCAGTCTAACGATCGCAACAGCTTGCCTCGTTCGCCGATGACGCTTGGCAACTCAAGGGACAGCCAGAATGCCCTAGCGCCAAGCTCAACACCGACTGCTCGCTCTATGTCAAACGGCAAATCGGATGCTAGCTCAATGCGACCGGCTCCTGTCTCTAGTCCATCGCCTAGTGCCGATCCCAATGCGCCTGCAAACGCAGTCCCCAATCCTTCGCAGTCCAACGATCGCAACAGTGTGCCTCGCTCGCCTGCAACTACCAGTCCAAACAGTATGCAGCCTAGCGATCGTTCTAACTCAGCGGTGCCAGGAACGCGATCGCAGTCCAGCAATGAATCTGTGACGCAAGTGGTGGATAACACTAGCTCCTTCAAGACATTAGCGATTGCGCTCAAAGCGGCTGGTTTAGATCAAGCTCTGCAAACTCAAGGACCTGTCACGCTGTTTGCTCCAACCGATGAGGCTTTTGCAGCGCTTCCGGCAGGGACGCTTCAGCGACTGCTCCAGCCTGAAAACCGTGACGCTCTGCGGCAAGTTCTGGCATATCACCTAATTGCGGGTAACTACCCCTCCAGCGACATTCAGGCAGGCAAAGTCGAAACCGCAGGCGGAGCGCCTGTGACGATCGCGATGCAGGATGGCGTGGTGACGGTGGGAGGCGCAATGGTGGTTCAACCGGATATTGCAGCCAGCAACGGTGTCATCCATGCGATCGACAAAGTGTTGCTACCGCCTGACCTACAGCTTCCATAGAGCTAATTTACGCGATTTGCAACTCTCAATCCGCCCACCCTTCGGGAAGCAAGCTACATCCCCCAGTCCCTTCTCCCAGAGCGGGAGAAGGGGAGCAAGAATAGCTCAAAGTCCCTCTCCCGCTCTGGGAGAGGGATTTTGCGATTATCTCAAATGTCAACTACTTGCTTCCGCAGGTAGCAGTGGGGGAGCGGGTTCAAGGGTCGGATTTTTCCAGGGGACTCCCTGTTTCACAATCGCACTCAGAATACCCAACAGCTTGTGAGCACAAGCAATCAGCGCCACCTTTTTGACCTTCCCTCAATCCCGATCCATTGTTCCACGCCTGTTGGGCTATTCATCATGGGCAGTCTCCTCATAACCTATAAAAAGACCTCATTCTGCACTCTACCTTGTCCGATGCGGGTTCTTGACCCTGGCGATTTTTCGAGCTGGGGCGAATGAGTGAGCAGCGACCTAGACTAAATCTCGACTTCTGACGATCGGGGGGGATAGGCTTCAATGATTTGGACACTGGCATCGCACCATTTAGTGATTACGTCAGTGGGAACACCTTTGAGAAGTTGTAGGGTGATAAATGTATCTCTAGAAATTTGCCCAGGTTAAGCCGATCGCCTCACTGGGTCTACATCCGACTCGGAACAGAAATTCGACGAATGGAGCGTAGGGACGGTAACTCATGCCTCGCCGCTGATCGATACCCAGAAGTTTAACATTGGTTTTACCCCAATCTGATGGCTAAACTCGCCCAAATTCACCCAAACCAGCATAGACTAACCCTCAAATTCCAACTCGTCTCAAAAGCCGAGAGCCTGAATCACTTGATGATTCAGGCTCTCTACCTGGCTTTCGTTTTGTATGGGCGATACTGGATTCGAACCAGTGACCCCTTCCGTATGAAGGAAGTATAAGCAGGGCTGAAAAGCCCAACTTGTAGTCGTTTTGAATTCTTGCAGATGCTTTCATAGTCATTTCATAGTCAAACTTGAATTCATCTGGCAATTTTGGACACTTTTGGATGCTATTCAGCAAGTTAGCTTTAAAAGATTTTACGATCACTCTGAAAAATATCTTTCACTGTGACTGTTGGCTGATAGCGGCTACATTCAGGCTAAATGACCCACTAGAGCTTAATCAAACTGCATAGATCTGATTTCTCCAGAATCATGAATAATTGCTAGCACTCTTGAAATTTCTCTAGGTGACGAAACTGCCCATTTTTCTCCTGTCTTGATTTTCGATCTGTGTTTATGCCGGCTCTCATGGCTATAAAGGCGACTATGAATTTTTTCATAAAAACGATACCGATCGCAGCTCTGGCGCTGGTCTATTGCCCTAAAGCTTGGTCGTCACAGGCTGGCACAGCGTCTTCTCCGCGTCAGTCTAGCTTGGCGCAATCGATCGCTCAAACAACTGTTCCGACACAACCAAGTCCCGTAGCTGTTCCCCGACTCGGAAACCCCTTAAGCGGACGATTAGATCTCCCTCCACCCCGACGGCATTTGGGCGGACGAGGTGACAGTGGAATTTGCATCGTTTCTCCTGGTCTTTTGGAGCAAGAAAATGTGATTTGGAGCGATCGCCCCCTGTTTCTCTGGCAAATCATGTCTGAGGCAGTGGCGATGCAGCGACTGGAAGTCTTTGACCAAAGCGGCAAGATTCTGTGGGATAAACGCCTCGCTGCAACCGATAAAAGCGCTGTTTACGAGGGACAAGCGTTACAGCCGAGTCAATATTATCAGTGGCGGTTAACCTGGACAGTCCAGGGAGCTGCAAACTCGGCAAGCTATACCTTCCAGGTGATGGACTCCGATCGCCACAATTCGATTACCTCGCAGCTCCAAGCTGCTGGAGCGAGTCAAGAAGCGATCGCAATCCAGCAGGCTAATGTTTTGCTCCATCAGCCGGAACCGCTGGTTTCAGATGCATTGCAAATTCTATATACCGCTGGCACACTTTCGAGTGCAACGATGCAGCAAATCCAGGTTTGGGTCGATACCCGTTGTAATCAAACAGGTAATCAAACAGAGCAAAAATAAGTTGGATCAGGCAATTACTGCCAATTGCCAATCAGGACATACGGGGCCCAAAAGTAGGGATGCTGGTAGTCCGGATGTTGCAGAAGCGATCGCTGAGCCTGATGCAACGCTTCTGCTTTACTGATCTGTGCGGTTTTAACGGTGGCTAACTGCCGATAAAACTCTCCCATAAATACGGCTGAAGAGTAATCATTCACCTGCCACAGCGTTGCAACGGTGCTTCGCGCTCCAGCTCGAATCGCCATTCCTGCCAAACCCAACGCGGCTCGATCGTCTCCCGTTGCCGTTGAGCAAGCGCTCAACACCAGTAAATCCAGCATCCCATTTTTGCGAACGGCGGTTGCTTGGAGTGAGGCTCTTAGATCATCAATGTTGAGCCGACTATCCTCGGTGAGAATGTAGGTGTCTACGATTTGCGAACTGAATTGCCCGTGAGTGGCAAGATGGACGATCGGATAGGAGGTTGTTTCGATCGCTGCTTGAAAGTTGGCGTTTGTGAAGCCGCCGTTCACCCGTAGCTCACGGTTTTCTGAGTCAGCACCGCGATCGAGCAACGTCGTGCTGTTGGGGATTTCAGTTTGAATTTGAGCCAGTTCGTCTCTGACATTGGGCAAAGCCGAGAACCCAGGACGGGCTTCACTGACTCCGGCAAGCAGCGCGGACTTCAGTTGGCTGGGGGCAAGCGGCTGCGCTTCCAAAAGCTGTAAGCCAAGTGTAAGCGCGATGCCATAGGGTTGCTCGACTAGATACTGCTGTCCATCGTGCAAGACGCTCATCGGAATATTCCGTAGCACGCCATCGAGCACAAAAACCAGCGTTTTGACTGGAGCGGCTTTGAGCCGCGCTTGAATCGGTCTAAGCAGCCAATCATAAAGCTGCTGAGCAGGCGGCAGAAATCGTTTGTCGTTGTCTTGATCGAGGGAGTCTCGCAGCAGGCTAACGGTTGCTTCAACTTCCGTTTGCGAAACAACAGTGCTGTAATAGGTCAGTGGTCTCTGTGGTGAATCTGAGTCGGATGCAGACTGGGATGTATCTTGGGGGGGCAGGCTGACAATGACGGCAAGGCGATCGGGTAGGATAATGGGATAAAAAATAGCCGCCGTTTGATCAATCTGGTCAATTGAAGTTTGACTGCCGTTGAGACAGATCTCTCGAAAGAAATTATCGAGTTCTGCGAGTTGAAGTAAATCGACCGTATCACGAGCCGTTCTCAAACTTTGATCGTCAGGAATATTTGACTGAGATTGCAGCAGCAATGACACAAGCTGACGGTAGATCGGCTCGATCGCAGTTTGAAACGACAACTGTTCGTCGGGAGTGGTGGCAATCAGACTGTCTCGAATAGATTTGAGCGTATTCACTGCATCTTTGTAGGAAGCGATCGCCTCTGTGTAAACTGGATGGCTAGGATCTTTCGCCTCGGCTTTGGCTTTCAACAGTCGTCCGAGCTGCCATTGCCAATGGTAAGTTAAATCTGAAGTGATGTCGCTCTGCACCAAAAAGAGTGCTTTTTGAGTCACTTGTTCGGCTTCTGACAACTGCCCGGTTTGCTCATAGAGTTTGCCTAACAGTCCGAGCGCGTTAGACTCTACATGCGGATCTTGCAAGTCTCTAGCCTGCTGGATGGCGATCGCCAAAATCTGAGCGGCTTGCGGCTGTGGAGCGCTGGCGTTGATCAGCGTTCGGGCAAGATTAATCCGCGCCTCGATCGCGGCATGACCGGGCGGCAGGCGATCGATTTCCTGTTGAACTTGCGGCAGCAGATCTGCGGATGAACGGTCTGTTTCAACCGCAACTCGTAGTTGATTGAGTTGGGCTTGCAGTCTAGTTTTAGCGGAAGTTGTCGCAGCAGCGGCTTGGCGATACAGTTCTAGGGCTTCAGCGGATGTGCGGTAGAACTTCTCTGCTGGATCAATCCCAATCCGCCGATCGCCCTGCTGAGCTTGCCGCACGAGTTCGATCGCCTTGAGCCGCGTTAAGTTATCACGGCTCAGATTGAGCAAGGCTTCTGACCAAGTTAGGTTCGCCAAGCGGAACTGGGTAGTGGCGATCGCCTCTGGTTGCGGTATCTGCTGCGCCATCTCTAGGCTGCGCTGCAACACGGCGCGGGCAGTTTCTAGATTGCCCGTGACTCGCAGCGCTTCTCCTAGGCTTTGCAGGGCAGCGATCGCGGTTGGTGAGTTCGGTAAGATCTGAAGCTGAGTGGTGAGGGTCTTCAATTGGGTGAGGGTTTGGGGCTGCCAGTCCAACGCCGCCACAACAGTAGCGATCGCGCGTCGATATAGCCCCAAGGTTTGGAGGGCTTGCGCCTGAGCGATGCGGCTCTCTGTGGCTCGATCGCGATCGCCCAACTGCTCATAGAGCTTGGCAGCGCGTTCCCCGGTGTCAAAGGCGGCTTCAGCTTTGCCTTGAGCCAGAGACAGCGCACTTTGAATATCTAACGCTTCAGCCAGCGCCAAGCGGCGATCGGGCGTGTCGCCTCCTGTCTCTAGCAAGCTGAGGCTCTGGGTAATGGCTTGGCTTGCCGCTTCCCACTGTCCTAGCTGTTGATTTGCAAGAGCAAGATTGCTGAGGGCGATCGCCTGTTTCAATTCGTCGCCTTGAGCTTGATAGGCTTGGGCGGCTTGCTGAAAGCTGGCAGCGGCTTCAGCAAATTGTCCAGCGGCGTAGTGCGATCGCCCCTGCTGTTCTGCGGGTTGTGCCAAAGGGGCGGATTGTGACTGCTGAAGGGATGAGTCGGCAATCCAAACGGTCGCAACGCTGGGAGAAGCGACGATGCAAACCAATACCATCAGCAGAGCTAGCAGACAGAATTTGAGCGATCGAAGATTAAACATGAAAAGATTCTACAGCTTAAACCTGCACTAATTAGACCCACCGCACTGAGCCGCCGCAGAAGCAGGCAAATGAGGCGCGATCGCAGGAGCCGCAGCAACCAGATTAACCTTGCCTTCAGCGTTGATCTGCCATCCTTGTGCCTCGACGATCGCGGGGGATGGGGGCTGAGGTATGTAGGTTTGATTTGCTGCTCCGCTACTTTGTTGCTCTGTGTTTTCGATCGGTAGTCCAGCCAGCCGAGGCAGCCTGACTTCACCCCCCAGAATTTCTGTGGGATTGGCAGGCAAACCGCCTCGACCTGTGTTCACAAATTCTCCTAACGCTTCAGCCAGCTTGCCACCTGTGGGGCATGTTTGGGAAATTTGGTTGGAGGCATCTAGGGGAAGGTCAGGTAGTTCTATGATGCCGCGACTGGGGTCAACATCAGGTGTGTTGATATTGACATTTCCCTGAACTCCTAGTTCAGAACTTGCGGTGATGTCACTGCGATCGGTGGTTTGATCCTGTGGTTCAATGCCAAATAGCCCTTGTGTATTGATCGTCACGTTGCCGCCGCTTCCTTTAAAGGCATTGGCTTCGATATCGCTGTTTTTATTTGGAACCGCCACGATGAAGGCGGTGTCAATATTGATATCGCCCCCATCACCCCCAGCTTTAGCTGTTCCAGCCGTAGTCGAGATCCGGCTCCTGTTTCGCAAGAGCAGTAGGTTTGAGTCCTGTAAGGTGATGTTGCCGCCATCGCCTTGAGAGGTTTCAGCCGTTAGCCTACCCCGATCGAGTTCAACAAGCGGAGCCGCCATATCAATATTCCCTGCGATACCGCTGCCCTGGCTACTGACCACAACTCTGGCGCGATCGAATACCTCTAGTTGTCCGGTGGTAATTTGGATCGTTCCTCCTGAACCTGAAGAGTTCTCGCCAGTATTAGCAAACAATCCGCTACTAGAACCCGTCTCTGTGATGTTGTTTGCAACAAGCGGATCAATAGGATCAGGGAATCTATCAGTACGTTCAGAATAATTTGGATCAAAACCAGAAAGGGTAACGAGATTTGCGTTAACAAAGATATTGCCTGCATTTCCCTCACCAGTAGTTGTGGTCACAAGTTGTCCACCATTTAACACTTCAAAAGCGTCAGTCTCTACTCTAATGTTGCCACCCTGTCCACCTCTTTGAGTGCGGGCACTCAAAGAGGCTCCATCAGAGATTTGGAATATGTCACTGTTGATTTTAATATTTCCAGCCCTAGCTGTTGTATCGGTACTGGCAAAGAATCCACTGGGTAATCCACTACTGGGCACACTACCTGAAATGTTTATCCTATCAGCGTCTACTCGAATATTGCCAGCATCGCCCGATCCTTGGGTACTGGTTTTGAAAATCGCGCCATCAGTCAATCTTAAGGAATGTGTATGAATCCGAAGATTGCCACCTGAACCTGTTGCCCCCAGTTGTACCCCTAGCGTGATGCGAGTTGACTCTCCAGTTGGGGCAATTTCTCCTCCAATCAAGGAAATAATACCATCAACATCCAGATTGATGTTTCCTGCTCGTCCAGAGCCTGATGTATCCGTTTCGATCGAAGCATTGGAAAGCAGGGAGAGTCGATCGGCTCGAACGCGAATGTTCCCAGCGTGAGCGTTGTCAGTAGGGCTTTGTCCAAAGTAACTGGTTTGAAGCGCAGAGCCATGCTCCATTGAAAGCGTTGTAGTTGTGATATTAATGCTGCCGCCATTACCTGTGGCGCTCTGAGCTACATTAGCAAACAATCCACTGCTGGAACCCGTTTCTGTAATATTGTTTGCAACAAGCGGATCAATAGGATTAGGAAAGTTAGCAATGCGCTCAAAATAATTTGAATCTCGACCCGAAAGAGTAATGCGATCGGCATTAATGAAGATATTGCCTGCATTTCCTTCACCAGCGGTTGTGGTCACGAGCTGTCCACCATTCCGGGCTTCAAAGGTGTCAGTATTCACTCTAATGTTGCCACCCTGCCCAGATCCCCGAGTACGGGCACTCAAAGCGGCTCCATTGGAGATTTGGAATGTATCGCTGTTGATTCTAATATTGCCAGCCCTATCGCCAGTATCAGTACTGGTGAATAGCCCACTAGGTAATCCACTACTGGGTACACTACCTGAGATACTGACAACACCAGCATCAATCTGAATATTTCCTGCATTTCCTTCTCCTTGAGTGCTGGCTTTAACGATCGCACCGTCGCTGAGTACCAGCGAACCTGCATTAATCCTAATTCTGCCACCTGAACCTCCTGCTCTTGGCTGGATACCAAGAGTAATGCGAGTGGACTCTCCAGTCGGGGCAATTTCTTCTCCTCCAATCAGGGAAATGACACCATCAACATCCAGATTGATGTTTCCTGCTTGTCCTCGTCCGCCTGTGTTTGTATCCGATATCATTGCTGCATTAGCACTCATAGAGATCTGATGAGCTTGGATATTGATATCGCCTGAATTGCCTTGCCCAATTGTGGTGGTAGTGAGAACACTATTTCTACTCATCGAAAGCAAGCCAGTCGTGATTCTAATATCGCCGCCGTTACCTATAGCTTCTGGCTGTATACCGCTAAATGCAGTACTATTGTCATCAAATACAACGCGATCGTCTGCATAGATAATTATATTGCCTGCATCGCCTTTTCCAAAAGTGAGCGATTGTAGTTGTGCATTATTTGTGATAAAAAGTAAACCCGCTGTGATATTGATATCGCCGCCGTTACCAATACCATCTGTTCCCACTGTAGTGAAAGCTATACTGTTATCAAACACTACTCGATCGGCGGCCTCAATAATTATGCTGCCTGCATTGCCTTGCCCAGCGGTGATTGCTTGCAGTTGAGACCTATCTGTGACAAAGAGTGAACCTGTTGTGATGTTGATTTTGCCTCCTCTACCAATTCCATCCGTCTCGATGTTGTTAGTAATTAGACTTGACTGCCTAACTTGAATTTCTCTGGTTCCATTGAGAACTACATTCCCTGCCTGGCTGTCAACCGTTCCTAATCCTGAGAAAATTCCAGCTCGAAGTAAGCTTTCACCCGAAATGTCTATATTTCGAGCGTTGATGACAATATCACCCCTAGTGTCCGAGGCAACATCAATCTGAGAACCGTCAGTAATGCGAACATCTGCGCGGGTAATTTCATTTGGGAAGCTCAAGCTACCGTTGGTTTCAAATCCTATTGTTCCAAGCCCCCCCGTGCTTCCAAGTTCTACTCGTCCTCCAAAGGCATTCAAATTACCCTGGTTGACGACATTGCCGCCTAGAAGCACCAAATTTTGACCATTGGGAACTAGTAGACCAAACACTTCATTGCCTAACCCGTCGTCTCCTAGGGAAGCTCGTGACTGATTTTCGATCGCCCCAGGATTGATCTGACTAAACAGAAAAGCCGAAGGTTGAACCGTCAGAAGCGGCGGCGCAGCCGGATCTGCAACATCGAAAAAGCCCTGATTGCCAAAGCCGATCGCATTTGCCGTCGTTGCCACAAACGAACCACCGACATCTAATCGAGCATTTTGCCCAAACAGGATGCCGCTGGGATTGATCAAAAACAGATTGGCATTGCCGCCCAAAACCCCCAGTGTTCCTAAAATATCCGATCGCGTCCCGCCCGTGACTCGTGCCAGAATATTATTTACACCTGGATCAACAAAGTAAACTGATCGCCCTGCATCGACCTGAAAATCTCGAAAGCTGTGGAACAGATTATTTCCCCGTCTGGCACCACCCTGAATCCGATCGCCTGGAAGCCCTCGAATATTGGCTTCTGGAGTAACGATCGTGCGTTCATTCCCCAGCGTGTCATCGGCAACCGGGCGACTTTGTACAGCGGTAGCGCCTGCCCACAGGAAAACAATGCTGCCCACGACGCAGACACTCACCTGTCTGGCGATCGGGTTAATCCCATGTGGCTTAATCATTGATTCGTCTCCCAGATTTAGGCAAAACAAGTGCAGGAACAACATAGACCCAGAGTACAGCACTGGGTAAAAGCCAGGGCAGCAAAACTGCGGCAGAAATGTAAAGTTGCAGTCCGACCAGTCCATACAATGCCGTCGCGATCGCCAGTCTGGTGATGATTCTCTTTCGCACTAGCGCGGTCGATCGACGTTGGTCTGGCTGACGACGCAACCACAAGACAATTCCCTTGCCCAGCAGTGCCGCCACGCCGATCATCCACAGGTCAGGAATTGGGATCACCAACCGTTGCGTCAACTGATGCTGAATCATGTAGGCGAGCGATTCTCCGCCCGTCAGCCAATATTGATTTGGCTGCCAGTAGTGCAAAGCAGCGGGGATAGGATAGCGATCGGCTTCACCGGGCGACATACCCGTGCGCTCATCGTCTCCCGGCGCAATCAGCACAATCTGCTGAGAGAAGTTAGCATTTGGCGGCTGTATATCCAGCAGTTGCCATGCCGAAATTCGATTGTAGATGCGATCGCTGGGAATCGAAAAATCAATAATCGGTTCTAGCCAGTGTTGTCCCCAATTGAGCGCCAACATGCTGATCGGCAACAGATGCAATTGCCGCAGGTCGGTAAATTGATGCTTCCATAAGTGAGAGTCAATCGTTTTGAGGAATTGCGATCGTAACGGTTGATCGGAAAACGGGGGTAAGGGAACCGCATGAGTACGCGCCACATGAACCAACGACAGCAGATGAGCAAACGGGCATATCCGATCGCAGTCGTTATATTTTGGGTAAGGCAGCGCCACATACAGCGGAT